>JALHRH010000006.1:0-20059 GCA_022841565.1 Mycobacterium sp.
GATCCTGCCCCAGCTCGACACATTCGTGGACACGGTCCTGGACGAGCTGCCTACCGGCGCCGTGGTGGGTGGCCACTCGCTCGGCGGCTGCATTGCGTTGCGCGCCGCGGCGCGCGGACGCGCTGGGGCGGTGGTCGTGGTGTCCGCCGCGGGGCTGGACATGGCGCCGTGGTTCGACGTCATCGCCCACCGCGCGGTGGCGCCGGGCCTGATCACCCTGGCGGGTTGGATGCCGATCATGGCGACGCGCTGGGGGGTGCGGCGCAGCTACCCCGGCGGGCTGTACGCCGACCCCCGCGGCGTGCGCCCCGACGTCGTAGCCGCCAATGTGGCCTACCTGCGTGACCGCGCCACCGCACGGCGCCTGCTGGCCAATGGCCGGCGCCTGCTGCCCGAGCTGCGTTCCCCGTTCGACTGGCCCCGCATTGAGTGCCCGGTGGTTGGCATCTGGGGCGACCGCGACCGCCTGTCGCTGCCCAGCAGCGCCGACCGGCTGCAGGCCGCGTTGCCCCATGCCGACGTACGCCGGCTGACGGCGTGCGGCCATATGCCGATGATCGAACGCCCCGACGAGGTTGCCGGCGTACTGGAAAGGATGACGTCATGACGGCTACCGACACCGTGGCGCAGGCTTTCGCCGCGCTGGGCCGCCAGGATCTCGACGGCGTGCTGGCGCAGATGCACGACGACATGGTCGACGTCTTCCCGACCCGCACCTGCCGCGGCAAGGCGCAGATCTGCGGCTACTTCACCGAGCTGTTCGCGTCGTTCCCCGACGCGGCCATCACCGTGGACCGCATCGTCGGCGACGAGTCGACGGCCGTCGTCGAGTGGACGCTGCGGGCCACCTTCACCGGCGCGCCGTACGAGGGGGTGCTGGCCAACGGGCGGCGCGTCCAGCTGCGCGGTGTGGACGTGATCGACGTGGCCGACGGTCTGGAGCGGTACAACCGAATCTATTACGACACAGGCGATTTCCTGCGCCAGATCGGGCTGTTGCCGGCCGTCGGGTCGCCCGGCGAGCGGGCGCTGCGGAGGTTGTTCAACGCCGGCACCCGGGTGCGACGAGCGGTCTTTAAGTAGGCGTCGTAGCGCGCCGCGACCCACCGGCGCGCGTGGGCGCGGCCGGTGTTGGTACTGCACATGAAACGCGGTCGCATCGTCGGCCCACCCGATTTCACCTGCACACCGGACTGGGCCAAGCCCATCGTCGCGGCCGCGCTGCAGCTCATGCAGGGCCCCAGCCGATAAACCGGCAGTTTCTCAAACCGCGACTCGTCGCACTGGCGAGGGCTCCGGGCCGTCCGCAGCAATTGCGTTATCTGGTTGTGCGCGTGGATGATTCATCGGTCTGCAGCACTGGGAACCACTCGCGGTCGGGGCGATTTGCCGATCGCACCATACCTCTGCGAACCCGTTATGCCGCAGGTCGAGTCCGGCTGTTACGGATACAAACCCGCAGGTCAATGTGGGGGACGTCAACGGCCCTGGACAAGCTGGCCGGCGGTCACGGGTTTGCCCACAGCGCTGTTCGAGGACGCTCAGAGTTTCGAGAACTCTCCCGCACGGCGTCGCCAGCTTCCTCTATTGGAAGCTACAGCTTGTTCGCCGAAACCATTCCCGTGCTTCCGGGTGCATGTGCTCGATGACGCGCAGCGATCGTCTTGTAGATCTCGAACCAGGCGACGGCGACGAACCCGGCTGCCACGGCGATGCACCATTGGACAAGCGTGATGGCGCCGAAGTTGAACGCGCGCCGCAAGCCCGGGACGGTGAATATCACTGCGAGCAGTAGCACTGCTGCGCCGAGGATCCACTTCAGCGTCGTGTTGCGACGCTCCCGAACCATTCGCCACACTGGCAGTCGCCAGGAACGGTTCACCAGGATCAACGCCAGGTTTCCGGAGACGAGTGCGGCGAAGGTGACCGACCGCACGATGTCATCGGGACGGTTGCCCAGCACCGCCCACAGGTATATGCCCGCAGTGGCGGCCAGCACCGAAAGGCCCTGCAGCACAGCGATGGTCAGTACCCGCGCGCCGAACATCGGCTCGTGCAGCCGGCGCGGCGGCGATTGCATGATCTTGGGGTCGATCTGTTCGGCCTCGAAGACCACCGAGCAGGCGGGGTCGATGATGAGCTCCAGGAACGCGATTTGAACGGGCAACAGGACAAGTGGCCAGTCGCTGACGAAAACCGGGATGAGCGACATTCCGACGATCGGCAGGTGCACCGCGATCACGTACGACATCGCCTTCCGCAGGTTGTCGAAGATTCCGCGGCCCTGACGTACTCCACTCACGATCGAGGTGAAGTCGTCATCGGTGATCACCAACGCGGCCGATTCCCGGGCAACGTCGGTGCCATGGGCTCCCATCGCAATGCCAATGTCGGCGGCGCGCAACGCCGGAGCGTCGTTGACACCATCACCGGTCATTCCGACCACCTCGCCGTTGGCCTGCAGCGCCCGCACCAGCTGAAGTTTCTGCTCGGGTACCATCCGTGCGAACACGCTCACTGAGCGAATGCGGTCGGCCAGCTCATCATCTGACATCGCGTCGAGTTCGCGGCCGGTGATACAGCCGGCCGCGTGATCCAGGCCGATCTCCCGCGCGATGGCTAGCGCGGTACCGGGATAGTCACCGGTGATCATGATCGTGCGTATTGCGGCGTGCCGGCATTCCGCAACGGCGTCGGCCACGCCGGGCCGAACCGGATCGTGCAATGCCACCAATCCAAGAAATTCGAAGTCGAAGTCGTGCTGCTGGCTGGGTAGCGCACTTACGGCGTCAAAGTGTGCACATGCCACGGCCAGTACCCGCTGTCCGCCGGCGGTGGTGTGCTCGACTTGCGCGGTCAGCGCGGTGAGCTGTCTGGCGTCGAAGTGGCACAGGTCGGCAACCGCCTCGGGCGCGCCCTTGGCGGCGATCACATAGTTACCGCCATCGGGTGAGCGCCACACGTGCGAGAGGGCCAAAAGCTTTTCGGAGAGCGGATACTCACGGACCAATTCCCAGTTGTCGTGCATGTGCGAGGTACCGGAAAGATATTTGGTACCAAGTTCTTTGAACGCTCTGTCCATGGGATCGAACGGATCAATCGGTGAAGCCAACACCGAGAACTCCGCGATGGTATGAAACGTTTGTGGTAACGGCTGCTCGTCACAGGTGTATGCCTGGCCGTCGACGATGAGCTGACGCACGGTCATCCGGTTCAGCGTGAGTGTGCCGGTTTTGTCCACGCATAGCACAGTGGCCGATCCGAGCGTCTCGACAACCGGGGGGCGGCGGGTCAGCACATGTTTCTTCGACATGCGCCACGCCCCTAAGGCCATGAATACGGTGAGAACCACCGGAAACTCCTCCGGCAGCAGCGCCATCGCCGTCGCGATACCGGCAAGGGTCCCGGCGAGCCAGTTGCCGCGGGTCAGTCCGTATACGACAACCACCAATGCCGCTGCGGCCACCCCGAAGACTGCGAGAACCCTTACCAGACGGTCGATTTCGCGCTGCAGCCGGGTGCGCTCGGGCTCGATGGTGCGTAGTGCTGCGCCGATCTTGCCCAGCTCCGTGGCGGCGCCAGATTTCTTGACGACGGCCATGCCGTGCCCTTTGACCACCAGCGTGCCGGAAAACACCCACGGAGTCGCGTCGCCGCCGGGTCGGCCCATCGCCGCGGGCAGCGTGGGCGGCGTGATTGATGTTTTGCGGACCGGGACCGACTCACCCGTCAGCGCCGACTCGTCGACGGTGAAGTTTGCGCAGTCCACCAATGCGGCGTCGGCGGGTATCCGATCACCCTCGGCCAGCAGCAGCAGATCGCCTCGCACCACATCCCTTCCGGCAACCCGCATTTGCGTGCCGTCGCGCACCACCAGCGCCCTTGGCGACGACAGATCGCGCAATGCGGCCAGCGCCTTCTCGGTCTTGTGCTCCTGATAGATCGAGATCCCGATGACCACGACCACGAAGGCCATCAACAACGTGCCGTCCAGCGGCTCGGCCAACAGAAAATTGACCATGCCGGCGCCGAGCAAAAGCAATAGCATAGGTTGGCGAATTACGTCTAAGGCCTCGCGGACGACGTTTCGCCGCTTCGCGGTGGGCAGTTCATTCGGGCCGTCGGCCGCCAGCCGGAGCGCGGCCTGCTCCGAGGTCAGCCCGACAACCGTGGCATCAATCTCTATCGACACGTGGGATCCACTGGTACGAGCGTTGCGTCGGGTGATAGAGCGTCGGCACGCTCCGAGCGGTGGACATGGCTACCTCCTACCTTCCCTGAGAGCCGGCGTTCCGGCATGTTACGCCGCAGACGCAAGGAGCGCGATCAGCGGACCAGCGCTTCGATGTAGGAGCTGACGCCAGACAACACTGTTGCGCTGCAAGGCCTCTGGTATGTCGTTCTGCCGCGATGTCACACCCAATCAGCCGTCCTGAACCAGATGCGGATTACCGCACCGTCGGCATCTTCGTGGCCCCCACCGACGTGGCGTATGTCCAGCCAAGGGGGTCATGTTCCCCGCTGTCACACCCTAACCGGGGCAGCACCAACACCGACAGGTCGCAGCTGCCGTATCACGCACCAGGTAACGGATTCTCGGTGCATTCCCCGGTAGCTTCGGTTTGCGACAATCGCAATTCGCCCGCAGGTGTGCCGATTTCTGGAGGCGGGGGGCGCCAGCGCCGTGATCGCGGAGTACCGCGAAGGCCACTCGAGAGCGCCACGCCAGACCGCTGATGGCCGAAATCTTCCGCCGTAGTGACTTCGGTCCCTAGCAGCCACCTGCGCATAAGTCGAGACTGAATTCGCAAGCTAGGGCCGCGGAGGCTCTGAAGAGAATCCGAGGAGCATGAACGAGCAAAGACACGATCCCGAGTGGTCGCAAGTGACCGGAGGTAGGAAAGGAACACAACATGAATCGCGAAGTATGCAAATTTCTCTCCGGGTCGTTTGCCGCGCTGGCTTATGTGCACGCCGCGTACGCCGTGGCTACCTCGCACGGCGTCATCAACGAGGCTGTCTTCCTCGGCAGAAGGTGGGGTTCCGGATACGCGTGGGCAGAGGCCGCTGTCTACTCTGCGGCCAGCTTTGCCCTCGGATATGTCGGCTGGGCCTCCAAAGCTCAAGAGCAGCTGCAGAAGTCGACAAACTATGCAACGGACGGGCAACGCGGGCAACCGGTAGCAGCAGGTGAGCAACCCCAACCCCGTATCTGCTGACTGATGTCCGACAGTTTGAGGTCGGCCCGGGTACTGCTGGACCGTTTGCATGACGACCGCGGCCGCCGTGTTGTTCTGGTATCGCACTGCCTGCTGAACGAAAACACTCGCTATGCGGGTGGAGCTACCCGACCCGGGGCCGTGGCCGAGATCATCGAGGAGCTAATCGCTGCCGGCTAAGGAATCCATCAGCTGCCGTGCCCCGAGCGGCTGGCCTGGGGTGGCGTGCTCAAACGCCACAGTCTGCGGCTCTACCACTCCAAAGGTGGACCGCTGTATGCCATGCGGGGCGTTCTGCTCGGTGCGTTCGTCTGGTGGACCAAGATCATCTACCAGCGTCTCGCACGGCGGGTCGCGCGTGATGTAGCGGATTATCAGCGGGCGGGTATCGCGGTTGCCGGCATCGTCGGGATTGGCACCTCGCCGTCCTGCGGGGTGATCACCACCCTTGATTTGCGCGCCTCGCTCGAAGTGGTGGCCGCCTGCCCGGCGGCGGCGTTGACTCGAGAAGTCATGAACGAGCGGGCCGTCTTGGCCTGCCGTCGCCCGGGCGAGGGGTTGTTCATCACGGCGCTTGACCGGGAGCTGAAGCGCCGCCGACTCACTGTGCCCGCATTCGAGCACGACCTGGCCGCAGAGCTGCTCGGGAAGCGGCAGACAGTGCTCGCAACAGGGCCAGCTCGAACACTGGGCACCGCAAGCACGGCATCACCACAAGGCGATGGACTGCCGGGCACAGGTTAGCGTTCGAGTGTGTGACTGACGCTACGGGCATTCGTTGAGACACCTGCCCGCTGATTGCTGCCCCCAGAGTGGGAAGTTGCACATCGTGTAATCGCTGCAACCATTCGTGCAATCTCGCCGCGCTCGTATCTGCTGCCCAGCTCGGCTCAGTGGCGCACCACCAGCAGCGAGCACAAGTTGACGACCGATATGGCCGCGACTGGAATGAACCGCATCAGAGGCGCGACCTGGCCGCTGCCGATCACAGCCAATTGGACGGGTTCTGTGCTGGTCGAGACGAATTGGGCGACACCGTCGGGCGCGGCCACGGCGCGCACCTGCACGTCGGGGTAGCGGTCGCGCCAGACGCCCAGGCGGTGGCCGAGCCGGTCACACTCGTCGACGGCAAGCCCTACCCCGAGGGCCAAGAGTGGTGCGCAGCGCAGCCTGGCTTCGGCGAACCCGTTTTCAATGATGAGGTCGCCGTCGGGTGAACTGTCAATGCTGACAGCGATCCACCCGCTCTCAGCCGGCGCTGTGGGCACCTCGGGGCGGATGATTGCTACTGGGCAAAACGCTGCGTTGGCCAACGCGGCGGCCGTGGATCCCAGCACGTCACCGGTGCGCCCCACTCCGACCGACCCCACGCACATCAACGCTGCTGCGCGTGATTCGCTGATCAAGGCCGGCCGCGGTCCCGCTGCGACAACAGCTGATTCGACTCTGACTGTCTTGCCGGTTGCGGCCAGGGCGGCCTCCGCGGCGTGAAACAGTGGGTCAGCTTCGGTGATCTGCAGCCTAAAGTCCTTGCGCGGGTGAGGGGCAGCCGCGACGTCGGCGCAGTGAATCAGGCGAAGTGGCACATTGCGGAAGAGCGCCTCGTCAGCGGCCCACGCGGTTGCGGCGATTGCGGCGTCTGAGCCATCAATACCCACGACAACCGGGGAGAGGACGTCTGTGTGGGTCATGTCCACCTCCGTGCTCGCCGATGTCGGCGAATCGATTGCGATGGCGTTGGGCGGCCCCGCAGGACGTGTGTACTCCGGAGCCATCCCGCCAGTTGGCTCAGGTTTGAACCGCGTGCTTGTCGGCGGGTGGGGCCTCCGTCAACGTCACCGAGACGGTCAGGATGCCATTGTCGTAGCAGCCTGTGATGCCGTCGTCATCAGCACCGGCCGGCAGTGTGACCGAGCGCGCAAATGACCCGTAGAGCCCGATGAACTGGGTGTCGATCATTGGCGCGCGGGTCGCCCAGAATGGGAAACCGGTGAAGAGTGGGCGATGCCAAGCAGCACCGACCGGCGGGTGCTGCTTCACTGCAGGTCTGCTCATCGTGTTCCTCATCGCGTGAGTGGTATGTGCAGATGTACCGTTTGATCCGAACACTTCGCCACTACATGCTGGTAGGGGCTAAAGTCACCCTGGCGGTTGATTTCGTGGCATGCGCTGCGCGGGCAACCCCGGCCGCGATCCTGCCCGCTGCGATGCAACTGCATACCCGTGACGGGATGGCCATGTGTGTGACTGGGCCAATCATTTCCTCGCCGTGGGGTTTCCGGTGCGTCGCGCTCGCGATCTTGCCACCCGAATACCAGGCTGCCAACCGAACGCGTCCCCTGACGGCCACATGCTCGTCTTTGTACACATTCAACAGATTTCGAGGGCGGCACCTATTGCGCCGGGATCGTGCCGTTTCCGAACTGCTCCGCGTCTCGAATCGCTATGTGTCACATGGTTTAAGCCAATGCATGCTCGACCAGATCCGCATAGGCTTCGGGGTCGGTGAGTGCGGCGGCGTGTCCGAGTTGCCCGAGACCGATCAGCTCGGCGCGGCGCCCAAACAACCGTTGGTATCGCGGAAAGTCCTTGCTGCTCTGTGTCGGATCGTTTTCGGCGGTCAACATAACGACGCGACCACCCCATCCCGGGAACGCACCGGACGTGACAATCTGTGTGCGTATGAGGTCTGCCGCAACGGCGAAGTGGGAGAACACATCTGCGCGATTCACCTGTTCACGCACGATCCTTCGAAGCAGGTGCGCCGCCTCGTGCCGTTTGTGCGCGGGTAACTGACGGGTTAGCCTGGCCAACCCGAACCCCACTAATTCCTTGAGGATGTTTTGCGGCAGGACCTTGGCGAGCCATATGAGTACGGCTTCCACCGCCAGCCAGCCGCGTGCGTAGTCGGCCGGGCCGGTGCTCGACAAGACAATGCGCTCGATGGCGTCTGGCCGGTGTGCGAGATACGCCTGCGCCAACATCCCGCCGTACGACTGGCCCACCAGTGCCGTGCAACCGACCGACTCGGCTTGCAAATTGGCGTTTAACGCGGCCACGAACTCTGCGACGGTGAGTACGGGCGAATAGTCGGGCGCGATGACGGCATGTTGGGCGGCAAGCCTTTCCAGGAATTCCGAGCCGATTGCAGCCCTACGAAGTCCACCGGTCAACCAGAGCACCGCCGGCCCCGCACCCAATCGGTAGTAGTGCCAAAGAACGTCGCCCACAAGCACCTGCTCTGCCATACCGGCTGGCGAAGCGCGCCATGGGGTCAACAACGACCAACGGGGGCTTTCCTGGATCGTCGGTCATGTTGACGTGTAACCTGCCCATGCTGAATCATTCGGGCTCTGGTGGCGCGGGCTCGGGTCTCATTTTCAGGTAGCTCTCGATCTTGAACCGGTCGAATGCACGTCTTCGGCGAGGTTTCAGCTGTTTGGCCGCGGTCGTGGCGTCGATGATCTGTGGATCGACGGCCTTGTACGTTTCCCCGTGCAGTCGGATGGTGGCTTTCTTCGCGGCCTGCACATTTCGCAGCCAATCCACACGTGTGCCATAGGGCAGTGGGATGATAAAGCCGTCGTTTACGCTCTCTGCGACGACGGGTGTGGCATAGGCTTTTCCGGTGCGTCGCCCGGTGTGTTCTATCACTCCGGCGTACCAGTGTTTTCGGCCGGCCATATGCATCATGACTGGATTCAGCATGTGTTTGTTGAACACCCGCACGGTATCGAGGACCGCCATGATCAACCTTCTCTCTGCGGATCGGCACAAATGATTGTCCGTGAAATATGCTCGCGCAGTTGAATCTTCAGGCCTGCCATGGTATGACACGCTGTCTGCCAGGTTCCAGGGCCTTTGGTCCCTGCCGCGGCGCACGAAAGGCTCCGCGCAATCATCGGGCCGAGCGGGAGGTACCACGGCCGCTGCACGTTGGCGTGCACCTAACCGGCGGTCCGTGGGCAGCCCGTGCCGCATCCCGTGCTCATTGCCTCAGTCGCGCAACCGCATGCTGTTGTCGTACGCCGAATTCGAGGCATTGACCAAATCAGCGAAACCGGCACTCGACGACCTCGCTGAGCGCTTCGACGAGTTGTTGGCAACCATGCAGACACCGAAAGCCAAAGGCGGTGTCGCTGCGGCATTCGACGCCACACCGGAGGAACTCGGCGCCGCTGCGGTGAAGGCGGCGCGCCGCGCACCACGGCGATGATTTGCCCGGCCGATGGCTCGCAAAAGACCGGTGCCAGCGCGGCTGTACGTGCTGGCAGGTGTCAACGGGCCGGCAAGAGCAGCATCGGTGGCGCGGCGATCCGGGCGGTAGGCGGTGAGTACTACAACCCTGACGAGGCTGCATTCACTCTGAGGGAGGCCAACCCCGGACCGGGCCCGGCCGGAAGCCAACGCAGCGGCGTGGCAGCAGGGCCGAAAGCTGCTGGAGCGGGCCATTGACCAACGCCTCGATTTCAACTTCGAAACCACACTCGGCGGCAACTCCATGCCAGACTGCTGGCCGAGGCGGCCCAGGCGGCCTCAGGCGGCCTCAGGCGGCCTCAGGCGGCCTCAGGCGGCGTCGAAGTCCGCGTAGTCTCCGTCGGACTGGCCGGCGCCGACGCCCACATCGAGCGGGTGCGACAACGAGTCCGCGGTGTTGGTAGTGCACATGAAACGTGGCCGCATCGTCGGGCCACCCGATTTGACCTGCACACCGGACTGGGTCAAACCCATCGTCGCGGCCGCGGTGCAGCTGGTGTCGTCGTCACCGGGCCTTACGTCGCTGCCGCGAAGGCCCAATGGCCCTAGTACGGCGCGATCGTCACTCCTAGATTCCGGACTACCGAAGTTTCAGGAGGAATGCGATGGCCACCGCCCAGGAGATCATGCACACCGGCCTGACCTGTGTCGGCGAACACGTAAGCCTCGCCAAGACAATCTGCGCAGCGCAGGTTATCACCAGCCATTGACCCCTCGACTGGATGGACAACAAGCATGACTTTTCCCTACGGGACCGGACCGGCAGCAGGCGAGTACAGCGCCGAGGACGACAACCAGCTTCAGTCAGAGGACACCCTGGTCGACCGCGGCGTCGATGACATCCTCGATGAGGGCTATTCGCCGCCCGAAAGACCCTACGGGCGTGGCGCATTCGGACCCGCTGAGAGCATGGATCAGCTGCTTGCGGAGGAAGAGCAGGATCCGGCAGCGCGCATCGATGTGCTGCTCGACGAAGAGGAGCAGCAGCGCTCGGATGAGGCCGAGCGCGAAGCCGAATTCCCACAGCGACGAGAAGTCGGGCGGTCACGAGCGGGCCGACTTGTCGCACCGGACTGGGGCTTTGGCGAAGACGCAGAGGCAGAACTGGTGGCCGAGGATGTCGGTATCAGCGGAGGCGCAGCATCCGCCGAGGAAGCGGCGGTTCACATCATCGAAGACGGGGAGTAGTCGGCGCTTGACCGATGAAGACCGATGGTCGAGACGGTGAGACCAGGGAAATGAGGAGCATATGGTCACCCACCCGCACTGCGTACGCTGCAAACAGCCAATCGAAGCGGGGTGGCTCTACATCACCGCCTGTCGCCGTGGCCAAGCCGCAACGTCCGAAGACGGTGCAGTCCTTATTCATGTGCCCGGCGAGTGCCCGCGGCCCGGGGAGCACGTTCCGCCAAGCTAGCTGAGACGCAACGTCATCGCAGCGCAGGCGGTGATTCATGGAGAGGGCAACCCAATGGCTGAGCGCGCTACCGATGGGCAGAATCGGCAGAGGAGCGCTGCGGTGAAAAGGGCTGCGGCGAAGAAGGCAGTGAAGCAGCCGTTAGCCACCAAGACTGTGCACCACATGGTGGCGCACCCAGTAGACGAACGCAGTGCGCGGATTTTGGTCCTGACCGGCGATCCCCACCGGCGCGTGGTCATCGTGCCCTGTTGCCACATCGATTCCCTGCGCCAAGAAGACAACGCGTACTTCTTCCAGGACGGCAATGAGTTGGTCGGGATGATTGTCGAGGGCGGCACGGTTGAGTATCGCCGCGCGGATCGTACATATGTTGTGCAGCTAACCGACGGAAAGCACACGGTTGACTCATCTTCCGACTGACCCGACCGGATGTCACAGGCGTCCGTTGCATTCGTCATCTGACGTTGTGCCCAAGCCAGTCTGGGGTTGCGACAACGCCCGGTTCTCATGGGAAAGCTGACCGAGGGCCTTGGCCTAGGCGTCCGTGCCGCAGACATTTCGACCCTCGGTCGTATTGCCCCCTCGGGGTATCGCAACAGGTCGCGACCGTCCGATTCGAGGCGGAGATCGTTTTGCCACCAGCCGAAGCAAACCCGGGACTCGCGCTATCCGCCAACGATCCGCAGAACCGCGTTCATCACAACCTCCTGACCAGCTGCATCAAGAGTCGCAACCGCCGGCCGCGGGCATTAGGTCAACAGGTCACCCGATTCGAGTCGTTGGTCCCAGGCCGGCATCCGAAGCGCCGGCGCTGACTCGCCTGTACTGGAGGGACCGTTGTCGGCCGGTCAAGGGACTTAATCCCATTCCGGTGGGCGTCACACCGCGACACACTCAGCAGATGTGGCTTTTTAACGATCGGCGTGACGCGGGGCGCCAGTTGGCGCAGCGGCTGTTGTATCTGCGCGGCCGGGACGTCGTCGTCCTGGGTCTGCCGCGCGGGGGAGTGCCGGTGGCTTTCGAGGTCGCAGCAGCACTGCAGGCACCACTAGACGTACTCGTCGTGCGCAAGCTCGGGGTACCGTTCCAGCCCGAATTGGCCTTTGGCGCCATCGGCGAGGACGGCGTGCGTGTGCTCAACGAGGGCGTCGTGCGCGAGGCCCAACTCGACGGCGACGATATGGACGCGGTCGAACGCGAGCAGCGGGCCGAGCTGCGACGCCGCTCGGAGCGGTTCCGCGGCGGGCATGACCGTATCTCGCTGACGGGGCGGATCGCCGTGATTGTCGATGACGGTATCGCGACCGGCGCCACCGCGAAAGTAGGATGCCAGGTCGCCCGCGCGCATGGGGCGAGCGCCGTGATCCTGGCCGTTCCAGTAGGCCCCGACGACATCGTCGCGAGGTTCGCCGGACACGCCGACGAGGTCGTTTGCCTGCACACGCCGGCGCTTTTCTTCGCCGTGGGGCAGGGTTACCGCAACTTCGTCCAGACCTCCGACGACGAGGTGGTCAGGCTGCTCGATCGCGCCAGGAATAATTTTGCCCAGGACGCGGCAATCGACGCCGCCGCCGATCCTCCCCTGCGCGACGAGGAAGTCCGCGTTTCGGCCGGCCCCGTGTCCATGGCCGGACATCTGATTATCCCCGAAAACCCCACGGGTATCGTCATTTTCGCTCACGGTAGCGGGAGCAGCCGGCACAGCCCGCGCAATCGGTACGTTGCAGAGGTCTTGAACGGGGCCGGGCTTGGCACACTGCTGTTCGACTTGCTCACGCCCGAGGAAGAACGCAATCGCGCCAATGTCTTCGACATCGAGCTGTTGGCTTCCCGACTCGTAGACGTGACTGCTTGGCTGGCCACCCAGCCCGACGCTGCGGCCCTGCCGGTCGGGTATTTCGGCGCGAGCACCGGGGCGGGTGCGGCGCTGGCGGCGGCCGCCGACCCGCGCGTTAAGGTGCGGGCGGTGGTGTCCCGCGGCGGCCGGCCCGATCTCGCGGGTCACGCGCTGGCCAGCGTCGAGGCCCCGACGCTCCTGATCGTGGGCGGGCGCGACGAGATGGTCCTCGAACTCAACCGACGGGCGCAGGCGATGATCCCGGGGCGGTGCGAGCTCACGGTGGTCCCCGGCGCCACGCATCTGTTCGAAGAACCGGGCACTCTGGAACAGGTAGCAAAGGTTGCCCGCGATTGGTTCATCGATCACCTGAGCCGCACCGTCATGGGCGATAGAGCGCGTTGAAAAGCTATGGCGGCCAACGCATCCCGGAAACGAGGCGTCCCGCGCCCGGCCGATCTGCGGATTGAGCATGGGCACGCACCCGCGACGGGTGCATTCGGCAAGCAGTGCTCGGCGCGGTGGAAAGCTTCCTGAACACCTCGTCGGCCAAGTCGGCCGGGGCACGGCGGATTAAGAATCCGCGCATTCCTGACTCGCTCGCAACGGGTCTCAAAGATCACCCGCAGATTGGGACTTCCGTCTCTACCGCTGGGTTAGGCGCCAGAGAAGGATTAAACGATCCTGCAACATAACCTCGAACCAAGGCCTAACGACCCTACACAACCGCTGCCGATGCGCTATAGGTTCGGCTGCGGCAGGGCAACTGCGGCAATGCAAGCAAGGAGAAACCATGACCACTGCACGCGACATCATGCACGCTGGCGCCACCTGTATCGGCGAACACGAGACGCTGGCCGTAGCCGCCCAACACATGCGCGATCTGGGCGTGGGAGCCCTACCGATCTGCGGGGACGACGATCGCCTGCACGGCATGATCACCGACCGCGACATCGTCATCAAATGCATCGCCGCTGGCCGCGACCCCAACACCGTCACGGCTGAGGAACTAGCCCAAGGCGCCCCCTACCACGCAGACGCCGAAGCCAGCATCGAACATATGCTCACCGTGATGGAGGAGCACCAGGTTCGGCGACTGCCGGTCATCGACAATCACCGGCTGATTGGCATAGTCAGCGAGGCCGACATCGCCCGCCACCTTCCCGAACACGCCATCGCCGAATTCGTCAAGGCTATTTGCGCGCAGCAGGCCCTCACCAGCCACTGACCCGCACTTATCGCGGTTCGCATTCCCGGCCGCTGCCTCAAGGAGGCCGTTGCTGGCACCCGGCGCAGCTCTCCAGGTACGCCATCCTCGGCCCACCGGCCGCTGTCACCCCGCCGGCGTGGCTGGAATCTCGGCCCTTGAGGCGGAAACCCCACATGGGAGTCCTGACGGTTCAGGCCACTCGAAGTCGAAGCCCCACGCTATGCACAAGCAGGAAGCGAGAAAGGCTGTGACATTTTTCCGGGTGGTCGCGGTCGACCTCGACGGCACTCTGACCTCCGGCGGCACGGTATCCCTTGACGGCATGCACGCGATCGAGCAGGCGCGGCGCAACGGTCTGACGGTCGTGGTTGTCACCGGTCGAATTGGCACCGAATTGCAGGCCGAGTTCCCCGCGATCGCTGGCCAAGTCGACGCACTGGTCCTCGAAAACGGCGCGGTGACAGTGAGCGAGGGGCGGGCGCGTGTGCTCGCCGAGCCGGTGGACAGCAGTGTCGTTGATGCGCTTGCCCAACGGCAAGTGAGCTGCCGGCGCGGACGGGTGCTGCTCGCCGTTGATGGCGAGCACGCCGCCACCGTGGTCGAGGTGATCGCCGAACTCGGCTTGGACTACCAGATCGTGCGCAACCGGGCCGCCTTGATGGTGCTGCCGGCCGGCGTTACCAAGGGCACCGGGCTCAGCGCCCTGCTGGCCGAGATTAATCTTTCGCCGCATAACACCATCGCGGTCGGCGATGCCGAAAACGACCTGTCGTTATTCGCCTGCGCCGAAATCGGCGCCTCGGTGGCCAACGCAATCCCTTCCGTGCGCGGGCATGCGGATGTGGTGCTCGACCAACCGGATGGCGCCGGTGTTGCCGAGCTGTTGACCGCCCCCTACCTCACCGGGGTACAGCGCTGGTGCCCGCCGCGCCGTTGGATCGACATCGGCACCTTCGATGACCAGACCCTCACCCGGATACCGGGAAGCCAGGGCCGCATCATCGTCTCCGGCCCAGCGGCATCGGGGAAAAGCTATCTCGTCGGTCTGATGGCAGAGCGATGGATCCTGGCCGGCTACAGCGTCGTACTCGTCGACCCCGAGGGCGACCACGTCCAACTACAGCAGCTCAACCAGGTGCAGGTCGTGGGAGGCATTCACCCTCTTCTCGAACCCGCCGAACTGGTCACGACCTTGCGTCCGAACTCCAGCTTGGTGGTGGACATGTCAAGGCTCACCGACTCGGGCAAGAGGGACTATCTGCATCGACTGCGCCCGATCGCCGAGGCTCACCGCGAACAACACGGATTCCCGCACTGGGTGATCTACGACGAGGCCCACCTGCTTGGCGCCGACGAGGAAGCGCACTGGTTGCGGCGCGGCGGCTACGTGCTGTCCTCCTTTGCGCCAGCGTCATTGCCCGCCCACGAGACAGACAGCAGTGACATCGTGCTCACGGTGACCAACCGCGACCAAGCGGCAGCCGTCGGTTCGCCACGGCGCGCCGCGATACACTTGGGCCCTAAATCATCCCGCACGTTTAGCGTCTCAGAGCGGCGAACCGCCCATGTACGGCATCGCCACAAGTATGCTCACGTCCGGCTACCCCCTGAACGGCGCTTCTACTTCCACAACACCGACGGCCACGCCGTTCCTGCAGCCGCAACGATGCAAGACTTTCGTACAGCGGTCAGACACCTCGATCAACAAGCACTCCAGTACCACCTCGAACGCGGTGACTTCTCCCGCTGGCTCGACAACACCATCGCCGACAAGGACCTCGCAACCCAGGTGGCCGCATGGGAGGACGACCTGCAAGCACATCGAGCCGCCGATCTGGAACGCATACGCCACCAACTCATACATGCGGTCGAACAACGATATCTGGCCGCCCCCGACCACTAACTTCTGCAAAACCGCGCACCGGATACCGGGATCGAGTTGTTCACGTGCCCGGTCAGATTTGACGAACCTCTCCGCGGAACGTCCGCCACCGCCACATCACAGCATCACAGCATCACAGCATCACAGCATCACAAGAGTTGACGCGATCATGGTCAGTGAAATCACCGATCACCAACGGAGTCTGCGTCGCCGGCATGGCCGCGGTCATGGAGCTGAGTCGTCAGGTGCACCGTTGGACCGGGCTGTGCTGAGTACAGTTCGGCGATGTCGGCGGCGTACTTGCGCTCGACCGGTTTGCGTTTGAGTTTCATGGTGAGCGTGATTTCATCCCCGCCAGCCTCCCAGTAGACCGGGAGCAACTTAAACCGCTTGATCTGCTCAGCGCGGGAAAGCTTCGCGTTGCCGCGTTCCACGCCAACCGCGACCTGCGCGACGACACCGGGGTCGGCGGCGAGCGCCTTGGCCGACGCGTCAGGCAGGCCCCTGCGGGCTGCGTAGGCGCTGGCGCTCTGCGGGTCGAGCACAATGAGCGCGGTGTTGTAGGGGCGACCGTCGCCAACCGTCATCATCACCCCAATCAAGCCGCACGCCGCCTTGATTGCCTTTTCGATGGTGCATGGCGACATCGTGGCGCCGGCCGTACTGACGAAAAGGTCTTCCTTGCGGTCGATGATTGACACATTGCCGTCGGCGGCGACCGTGGCGATGTCCCCGGTATGCAGCCACCCATCGGCGTCGATGGCTGCGGCGGTCTTCTCCGGCTCCTTGCGGTAGCCCCTCATCAGCACCGGGCCGCGGACAAGGTACTCACCGTCGTCGGCCACCTTTGTCTCTAAACCGGGCAACGGCCGGCCGACCGTACCCAGCACGGCCTCGCGCGGATGGCTCACCGTGGCAATGCCGGTGAGTTCAGACATACCCCAGACCTCGGTCATCGGAAGGCCCAAGCCGACAAAAAATGCCAGCGTCTCCTTGGCGATGGGAGCGTCCCCCGAGATCAACCACCGAGCCCGGTCCAGTCCGATGGCTGCGCGGATCTTGCCCAGTACCAGCCGGTCGGCGACCGCGTATCGTACGCGGTCGCACAGACCCGATCCGGTTCCGTCGAGCAGCGCCCGCGCCCGAGTATTCAGTACCCCGAGCGCCCAATCACCCAGCGCCTTCTTGACGCCCGTCTTGGCTGCGACCTCGGCTTCGATCCCCGCCCTGAGCCTCTCCCATACCCGCGGCATCACACCCCAAACTGTCGGCCTGACGTCCGGCAACGCGGCGGCGATCGCCTCGGCTTGCGGGACGACGGTCACCTGGGTGCCGATGATCTCCTGGACATATAGCCCGGTCAATCGGTCGGCGGTGTGCGCGGTCGGTAGAAAAGAAGTGACCCGGTCCCCGTACCTCAAGCCGAGGACCTCATCGAGGCCAAACACCTCCCACAAGATGCTGGCGTGCGTCGTCTCCACGCCCTTGGGAGTGCCGGTCGTGCCGGAGGTATACATCAGCGTCGCGACGTCATCGGACCGCACCGCACGCCACGCCGAATCGAAATCGAAATCGTTGCAGCCACCAGCGATGAGGTCCGCGACCGAGATTGCGCCCTGGGACGGACCGTCGATACACACGATGAAATCGATCGGCGCGCCGCTGGCTTTGATGCGGCCGATGTGCTGTTCTTCGCAGAACACCAAATTGCTGCCTGAGTTCGCTAACACATCGGTGAGTTGCTCGCCCGCCAACGTGTTATACATCGAGAACGACGTCGCACCGACGTGCTGCGCCCCGACCTCCAGGGGATAGAACTCCAACCGGTTGGCCATCATCAGCGAGACGGTGTCGCCGCGACCGACACCGAGCGCGGCGAGCCCGGCGGCGACGCGGCGCACCTGGGTCGCGTAGTTCCGCCACGTCATCGTCTGCGTGCCACCGACAGTTCGCAGTGCAACCGCATCGGGTACCACCCGTGCGGTGCGCTGAAAAGCCTCCGGGAGCGTGGTCGGACGGTCAGCGATAGCTATGCGGAACTCCTGAGGTCTGCTGGGCCAGACACGGAAGGTGCCGAGTTTGTCGCATCGCCAACGACGAAAAGGCCAAATCCGCCTAATCTGTTCAGATCTAGCTACGGCTACTCGGGTTTGATCAGCGCGTCAGTGTGGATTCGATCCATGCCAAGGCGGCTGATCACCGAGCCGCCGGCCGGTGAGCACCCTTGGCAGCGGGAGCTTTGGTCACGTCATAGGGCGATATCGTAGCCCGGGCCGGCTGGTGAGGTCGCCTGTAGCGGTAATGGGGGTTCTGTGCCGGTCGAGCACTGATCCTTGAGCTCGTGACGACGCCTGACGCGTCAGCCCGATGGCGTGGCCAGGTTGGCGGCCAGCCACTTGGCCGCGCCGTCTGCCGACCGTGGGTCGGCGGTGAAGCGTTGGATGAGCAGCCCGTCCACGACGGCCAACAAGGCCGACGCGGCGGCCGCGCGTCGGCGAGGTTGGACGAGAAGACGATCGCTGATCCACTGGTGCCAGACGCCCGTAACCCGCTGGGCGACCGTCACGAAAGGTTGGATACCTCGGGCGGCGAGCGCGTCGACCTCTAGGTATAACCGCAGCGGGGCGTCGAGCTCCGGGTTCGTGAGCTGTTTCCACACCTGGGTGAGTAACGATGCGGGCGGGACACGCGCAGTGGGTGCTTGTTCGCCTAGTGCGTTGTGCAGCTGGCCGCTGGCCGCATCGAGGATTTCGACGATGAGGGCGTCGCGAGTGCCGAAGTAGTACAACAGCATTCGGTCACTGGTGCCCAGCTGCGCCGCCAAGGGCCGCAGCGACAAGTCGGCGATTCCGTTCGCCAGCACGTAATCCAACGCATCGCTAAGGAAACGCCGTCGTTGTTCGGGTCGCCCCGGTGGCTTTGACTGTGTCATGTAGCCAACGCTACATGACGCTGCTATGCTGATGTAGCAGATGCTACATAAAGGAGGCCGGCATGCCAGCCAAGCCCATAGTCAGCAGGGAAATCGGCTACCTGACGTTGTTGCTGATAGGCACCGCCGTTCCGATGGCGCAATTCGTGCCATGGCTATTCGCCCACGGACTCGACGTGCCGCTGTTCCTGCAACAGTTGTTCGCCACTTCGATCAGCAGCTTTTTCGCCTGGGACGTCATCCTGGCCGTGGTCACACTGCTTTTCCTCGCCGGCGTCGACGACGATCTGAGCGCTCGGCCTCGCGCGGTGGTCGCGGCGGCCGCGCTGCTGGGCGCCTCGGTCGGATTGCCCATGTATTTGTGGCTGCGCGAACGCCGGCGCCGCCGCGTCGACCTGACACCGACCGCGAATCCCCGATGATTCCGCCGAGTTCCCAGACCCCGCGCTGTCGGCAGCCCGCGGATCGCGTTCTCGCACTGCATTCATTCACCACGATCAGGACGGGCTGGATCGCGGCGGTGGGCGTTATCGCTGCATGCGCTGATCACTGCGGCGTGAGGTGCCTCGCTGGCCGGACTGGCCTGGGCCTAAGCGACGACGCGCACTGCGCCTCACGCGCCGGCCAGCAGAAGTGCGGCCGCGACGAGCATTACAACACGGATACGGTGCAGGCGATCCCACCGCATGCGGTCCGACTTCCATTCCGCGGGAAGCGCATTGAGGTCCCACGCGACGATTCGATTGTTGATCGGTAACGGCCCGATCAAGGTGAATGCGATCGAAGCAACGAGCAGCCCGCAAGCGATCGCCGAGAGCCACCACCTGCACCCCGCCGCCGGCAGCGTTATTACCATGCCGAGTCCCGATATTGTTGCGGCCGCGTAGAAGAACGGCATCGCACGCCCGGTGACAGTCGCGATCGCCCTGACGGCTTTGGCGTGGGTGGCGTCGTCCAGGCGGGCCAGAGCGGGATGGACGAACGCGGCGATCGCGAACTCGTTGCCCGCCAGCATTCCCGAAAGCAGTACCGCGACAACGGCGGTCAGGTTCGGCAGGTTCATGGTGCAACCACTACCGGGAGCACCAGCCGGCTGGGATGTGCCGAGTTGTGGTGATAGCGATCTCGGCCACGCCGGGTGCCGAAGTGGTGCGACCACGGCCCGTCGAACACGGGCGAATCTCCGGTGGAGATGTCCAGCCTGATGCACTGCCCGGCGGCGAAACACCAACTGATGGACAAGATTTCGATGAGCAGCTCGGCAGGGTCGTCGACTGTGAGCAGCTGCCGTCGCCGGTGACT
>JALHRH010000006.1:20069-45193 GCA_022841565.1 Mycobacterium sp.
CTATGGACGGGCCGTTGCGCCGTGCTGGCAGCGACGTCCAGTTCGCGGTGGGAGGCCTTGAGCCATCCGCGGCTGACCACCAGCGCGGTGCGCGCGTCCGCCGGCAGGTGGGTGAATCCCTTGCCATGGGGGGAGACGGCATACAGGGTCGGAAATGGCCCTTGGGCGTCGGGTCGGTACACGTCGGCGACGACTAACCCGCCGTCGCGGGTGGAGATGTGAACGTCGTGGTCGATGCGCATGGGGAGTGCTCAGCCCGCCAGCGCCGCGGCGACCGAGGCGTCGAGCATGCGGATCAGGTGGGCGGGGTCGGGGTCGACTCGGCCGACGGCGAGCAGCGCGATCAATCCGTGCGCGGTGGCCCACAGCCGCAGCACCACGTCCGACGCATCGGCCACCCCGGCGGCCCCGAAGACGTCGACGAACAGGTCGCCGACCGCCTGTCCCTCCCGCCAGGTGTCGGTGGTGGGCACCTTGTTCCCGCCGAGCCCATACATCAGCTGATAGAGGTCGAGTTCTGCCAGCGCGAAATTCAGGTAGGCGCGCGCCGCCAGGTACGGGGCCTGGTCGGCAGGTGCCTCGCGCACCGCATCGGCGACCGCCGTGCGGAGTTGGGAAAACCCGTCGCGGGCCACCGCCAGCAGAATGTCGTTACGACCGGAGAAATATCGGTACGCGAAGTTGGGCGAGTACTCGATGCGGTCGGCCAGGCGGCGCATCGTCACCGCGTCCCAGCCCTCCTCGGCGCCCAGGGCGCGGGCGGCGGCCAGGATTTCGCGGCGCGCCTGCGATCGCTCCCGCTCCCGTCGGCGTTGCGCCGGGCTCGGCCCCGCGGTGGTGCCAGCCGGCGGGTTCACTGGCCGCCTTGCAGCTGGGCGAGGAACTCCGCGGTGTTGAGCTCGTCCCAATGCTCCACGGCCACACCGTTGCGGACCCGCCAGATGTCGATGGAACGCATGGTGATCGTCGCGCCGGTGGGCTGCAGGCCCATGAACGGTGCGGCGAACGTCGCCGTATAGCTGAAGCGCGCACCGACACGATCGCCGTCGACCAGCACATCGTGCAGCGTCACCTCAGTGTCGGGAAACGCCGCGAACCAGCCCCGCCAGAACTCCTTGTTCGCAGCGCGGCCGTCGCCGACCAAGGGGGTGTGGTTCACGTACTGCTCGGCGATGAACTCGTCGACAAGGTCGGGATCGTGGCTGTTCATCAGGTCGACGACGTAGTGGGCGACGGGGCGTAGAGACATCACAACTCCTGGGTACAGCGTTCTTGATGGTAACACTGTTACCGGAGTGTACAATGTATGCAATCGGGTGTTGTTCCGTGGTCCCGCATTCCGGCCTCACCCCACGCTTAGCCAGCTCGTCGCCACACACATCGAGCACCCGCTGAGTGCTCTGTTGTGGGCGCTGAACCGCACCAACTTGATTGCAGCGCTGCCGAAGTCGCTGTTGGCGCAGACCGCCGCGGTGCTTGGCCCGACCAGCGAGTCTCAGCTACGGCTCGTCGAAATACATGCATGAAATCGGGTGGTCGCACCGCAATGCGACTTCATTCTCATAATCTTCCCGTACCCCCCTCGGTCATGGAATATATGCGTAATGCTCATGGACTTCGATCAACGATGACCACTGGGGAAATCCGGCGATTATTTCGGCGTCGGACAACTCTGTCATGTCAGGTTGTGCGTCACCTAGTCCATCGATCCGTCCAATGTAAATTCGAGCGGTTAGTCCTGATAGGGACAACCAGTCGAACCTCAAGACGTACTCTTGCGGTTTATTAACGCCGGGGATTGCTCTTGGATAAGCAGCGGTTCCAGGACTGGCCGCGTCATTCGCCCACATATCCCCATCATCGCGCGTGCTCGGCGAGGAGAATTCAGACGTTGTCGGTGTCCAATACCCTCGTGTGGAGTACCACGGATGCAGCCGAATGTCATCGTTCGACCAAGCGACTTTCCCGACACCTGTCAACACGACGAGGGCGGTATTCGACCCTTCGAAATCGCACCATCGAGTATCGAAGATGACACCGGCGCGTGAACGTTGCGGGGAAAGGCGCATATCAACAAATTCCGCTTCATTCAGAGCGCCTTCTTCAATTAGAGGATTCAACCGCGAGGAATTTGTCGGGGGGACATCCGGTGTAAACTCGTAAAGTTCGTTTGATCACATAATCCCGCAGGTGAATGATCCTATCATCAGTTCGTCAGTGGTATGTGCGCAAAAGGATCTGTAGACGGCACGGTCCACCAGTAAACGGGTCCATTTCTTGACCCTTTACGTCAAGATAGTTCAAATATCCGTGAGGGTACTGAGTGGTCGGTTCCATGACTTGGATTAATACGACGCGTGGATCAATGTCAGGTTGATTTGGAGCTATCGGGTATATCCATCCCTGTCCAGACTTCGCCGGGGTGTCTGAGATTAGTCCGGGCGGAACAGCGGGAAGGTTGACTCCACCCGGCCCGGTCACATTCGTGGGAGGGTGCTGCTGCGGTAGGACGTCTAGGTATTGTTGCTTTTCGGCGTTAAGTCGTTCGGTGTCGACGTGGAAGTCTGCTCTTCGTGGATCGTTGGGGGGCAGCGATTCAATAAATGGTTTCTCGATATGGTTGTGCTGCCATATCCTCTGGTCTACATCCTTCAATCCGGCGGCGGCTTGCTCACGCGACATCGGTGGCTGTGGCGGAGGTGGGTCTTGTTTGAAGGTGTGCTGGTCGACGGCCTGGATGTGAGGTTTGTCGTGGGGGGTTTCCGGGAAGGTGGTGGCGATTCCGGCTGTCGCGGCACTGATCGAGGCGGCTTCCTCGTGTTCGACCCCGAGCAATTGTGCGGCGCGATGGCGGATGTCGGCGGCGAAGGCCTGGGCTTGGGCTTGGCGGGCCGCTTGTTCGGCGACGGTGCGGTTGGTTCGGGTATCGGTGACCGAGAAGTCTTCTCCGACAGCAAAACCCGCGTTGTGGGCGTCCTCGACGGCATAGAGGACCCTGCGCTGCGCGATGCCGATGGTGCCGGCACCATCACGGGCGATCTTGGCAGCTTGGCGGAGTTGGTCGGCTTTGGCGCTCACGACTGCGAAGTCAGCACCGGTCCGCTCCCGTAGCGCATCGCCACCGGCGCCTTCCCATACCAGCATGTGGGATTGATTTCGCATCTGCAGGAATATTTCTTCCCACTGATCGGCGGTCTTGGTCCAGTAGCTGGCTGCCTCGATCAGATGCTCGGTGCTCCACGCCCGGACTTGGGAAAGAGTCGGCATTACTCAGCCCAACCTCGCTCCCACGGCTGCCATGTCGGGCGCCGCGGTCGCTTCGTTGCTGACATACCCCATAGCACCGGTCTCCGCCGCGCTAGCTGTCGCTTGGGTGCGGGCGGTCAACGCCGCGGAGGGCCACGTCAACTGCTCCGTGGGCACTGCCTACCGCAGCCGTGGTGGGTTGAAACGGCGGCCCTGGTGACGGCGGTGCTAGCACCGCAAGCTCGGTGCTTCGCTGACTCCATTGGCCGGCCGTGCTTTTGCAGCTGTTGGACATCGATCCGCAGCTGACCCGGCTTCATCCTGAGGAAGTGTTATGGCGAGACTCGGGGGAGCAACTCATCGCCTGCAAGCCGAGCTGGCTGAAGTTGGCCGCGAATTTCGACGACGGCGACGCCACCCGGAAGGCGGCGCTCAGCGCCAGCCCAAGCCCGCCGCCGATGGCGGCGCCCTGGATAGCCGCGACAACCGGTGTGTGCGCGCGGAACAACCGGATGGCTTGGGTGTAGAGCTCGCCGGTGGACGAGCGGTCCGCCGCAGGGTGGGAGAAGTCGGCGCCGGCGCAGAAGTGCTTGCCCTGCGCACACAGCACGATCGCTCGGCAGTCGACGTCGTCGTCGAGTCGCTGGTAGGCGTCGGCCAGGCCGCTGACCAGTTCCGCGTCGAAGAAGTTGTTCGGCGGCCGGTGCATCTCCACGATGGCAACATCGCCGGCGCGTTCGACCGTCACCTCGTTCATAGCTGCTCCAGCAGTTCGCGGACCGCGGCGTTGAAGGTGTCGGGCTGGTCCATGTTTGCGGCGTGACCGGCGTCGTCGATGACCAACTTGCGGGAGTCAGGGATATGGCGGTGCATGTAGTCGGCTCCGGCCAGGAAGTCCGTGTCTTGAGCTCCCACCACCACCAGGGTCGGTACCGCGATCGTGTCCAGTGATTCGATCACGCGGGCATCGTGTTGGGCCATCGCGCCCCGGGCGGCGCGGGGCAGCCCCTCGGGATGCTCATGCACCGCGCGGGCGACCTCAGGTGACAACTGCAGCGGATGTTCGCCGCGCTCGAGCCGCCGGGCCACTTTTTCCACCCAGTCGTTCCAGTTGTTACGGGCGGCGTCGTTGCGGTAGCCGGGCCCGGTGTCGACCAGCACCAGCGCGGCCACCCGCTGCGGGTGAGCCAGATGGAACGCTAGGGACAGGTAGCCGCCTAAGGACATCCCGCCGAGCGCGGCCCGGCGCACCCCCGCGGCGTCCAGAATCGCGGCCATGTCCGCAACGCTGACGTCCCGGCCATAGCAGGCCATGTCCTCGGGTGCGTCGCTGCTGCCGTGCCCGCGCTGGTCCCACACGATCACCGGGCGGTCAGCCGACAGCGCGTCGATATTGCGATCCCACATTGCGGCCGTGGCGCCGAAGCCGTGGGTGAGTAGCAGCGGAACCCCGGGCGCGCTCGGATTGTGCACCCCGAACGCCAGCTCGACGCCGCCCGGACGCGTCAGTCGGTCCATCTCAGCCTCCGAACTCGATCGCTGGACACCTCGTCGGGACCGGGCCGCCAGTAGGGACTGCCCGAGTCGGGCAGCCCAGCACCCAGGCCGCGTTCGCGCACGTCTTGATCGGTCGCGGTCAGCCGCGCAGAGGTGTCAGGCACGCACCCAATCGTCTCAGTCAGCAATGTGCAGCGCTTGGGTGGGGCAGTCCATGCAGGCTGGTTCCATCTGATCGCGCGGTCTGGGGGCGGGTGCTCTCGGAGGATCCTCAGTGCGCCGTCGTCGCCGCCGAATGATGCCCCGACCGAGGGGCCGAGCCGATTTCGCGAAACATATTGGACGATCAACATAGAAACGCAAGACTTCGAGCCCCGACGCGTCGCGAGGAGACCCGACGTTGAGTGACGCCGCCGCACCCGAATCCGCACCCGCTCCGGGCAGCCTTGGATTGCCCCCGACGCCGATCTCGACGCGATGGCGATCACCGACGGCGAGCGCTCGCTGACCCGCGGCGACCGGGAGCATCGGACCTGCGCGCTCGCACGTGACCTGGCCACCGAGTACGGCTTTGGCGCCGGGTCGCGGGTCGCGGGTCGCGGGTCAAGACCTACAACCGCGCCGAGTACTTCGAAATCACCTTCGCGCTGGCCAAATTGGGCGCGACCCTGGTGGCCGTCGGCCTTCTACGGCTGGGACAAGCATCGCGAGATCGCGTCGCTACGTTGGCTGCGAGACCGACGCGACGTGGGTGATGTGGTGCTGACCGGGCACGATCCGACTGCAGGGACTTTCTGCGGCTGAGGATCCGCAGCACCGAGGCGGTGGAGCACACGCGGCGTTCATCGAAGTTCCGCGATCACGTTCGCGAAGTTGTCGATGTGGTTGTCCTGCACGGTGAAGTGGGTGACCCCGTATTTTTCCCGGTGCCCAGACAGCTTTTCGGCCATCTCGCGTGGTGATCCGCTGAGCACCGAGTGCATGGCCAGCAACTGATCGTCGGACAGATCAGGGGCGTTGCGCCGGGCCAACGACAAGTTGGGGATGGTTTCGTCTGGACCCGGCACCGCCATGATGACCAGGTTCAGCTCCAGCGCGCTGAACCGATCACCCGCCGCGGTGCGGACGAAGTCAACGCGCTCGGCGAGCGGGTCCTCGACGTCGCGCACCCGGGCGCCGGTGAGTCCGACGATGTCGGCATGCCGGGCGGCCAGGGTCATCACCCGGTCGCCGCTGCCGGCGATCATGATGGGGACCCGGGGGTGATGCTCGGCCAGGTATTCCGTCATGTGTTGGAGATGGTCGACCCGCGCACCGGCACTCGGATACGGCAACTCGGCGGCCTCGAATTCCTCTTGGACGTAACCGGTTCCGAGTCCCACCTCCAGACGTCCGTCGCTGATAATGTCCAGGGCGCCGATGTCTCGGCTCAACAGCGCCGGCTGGTAAAAGCCGGCATTGAGCACATACATGCTCAGCCGGATCCGCTCGGTCACCATGGCTGCCACCGTCAAGGTGGGAAACGGCGCGGCCGCACCGAGATGGTCTGGAACACAGAGGATGTCGAATCCCAGATCCTCGGCCCGCCGGGCAATCTCCACCAACGCCTCCCGCGACTTCACGTAGCGGATGCTCAAACCAAACCGAAAATCCCTGTCCACCAAAGAGTCCCATCAACTCGAAGAAACCTGCCACGAACGCGCTGCCGCAGCCAACGCTTGGACCAAGTCGGAAGTGACCGGCGAGAGGCCGTCTGGACCCGGTTCAGGCTGGCTGGTCCGGCTTCTTAGCTGGCCGTGGCGGCCAGCATCGTCGCCGAGCTCAGGCTGGATGGTCCGGCTTCTCAGCTGGCCGTGGCGGCCAGCATCGTCGCCGAACAGAAGACTGCGCGGGCTCAAACCCCGGACCCGAACCGGCAGTTCCAGCTGTGTCCCGCCGTCACGCACCCGGTTCACCGGGTTGTCCGGATGCAGACCCCGCAGCTCCGCAGGGATGGCATCGAGATCGGTGACCACCTCATAGCCCGATAGCCGGACGTGCCCGGCTACGTGCGCAGCCAGGGCGCGGTTCCGTCCGCCGGCCAGCAGCTGCGTGCTGCGCCCGACCCGGCCGTAGCCGTGGAGCGAGACGGCGACGTCGACGTGGTCGAGGAACTCGGCCAACTGAGCAGACTCAGCTGGATCGAACCGCGACGACGGCAGGTGGTACGGGTAGCGGCCGGGGTGGCGCAGCACATACACCGACGCGCCGGCGTCTTGGGCGGAGCGTTCGGCGATCACGTCGGTCATCTGCTCCAGCCCGCCGCCGTGGATGGCAAGAAAGCCGAAGCGGGACCGCAATCGGCTGTACTCCACTATGCCCGGCTCGCTCAACAACTCTGAAAGAGATTGTGGCCCAGTCCCGTCGGAGACGACCGGTAGCGGCCATCGGGTCGGATCCCAGCGGCGCAGAAAGTCGATCCAGCGTTGCGGCAGGCCGTGGTGGATAGCGCCGTCGATGATGCGCGACAGATAGCCCGGTCGGGGCGGGCCGGGCGTCACCCGGTGGTCGATGTACACCCACGCCGGCGACGGACCGGAGTCGGTATGCACGCGCATTCGGTCGCGCCGATAGCGCACCGGCACTCCCTCGGCGCTGTCCAGGACGGTCAGGTCACGGTCGGAGAGCCGCCACAGCACGCCGTGCACTTCACCTGCCGTGCATGGTTGCACCGTGGCCACGCCGCGTTCGTTGATCAGCCAGTCGTGATCGCCCAGCACTGCCGGACGCGGGTCACCGGCATCCGGACAGCGCGCTGCCATCTGGCGCACGCACAGGTTGGATCCGTATGCGAAGTAGAGGTGCCGGCGGACCGGCATTCAGCCCGTCACCGTCAGATAGATCAGTGCCACGTTGAGCAGACTAATCAGCACCGCAACCGCCCAGCCGACAACCGTCGTGACGGGATGGTTGGCATCGTCGCCCATCAGCCTGCGGTTGGCGGTGAGACGGACCAGCGGCAGCACCGCGAACGGAATCCCGAGCGACAGCACCACCTGGGACAGCACCAAGGTTCGGGTGGGGTCGACCTTCAATGCCAACAGCGCCACCGCCGGCCCCAATGTGACGAGGCGACGCACCACCATCGGCACCGACCAGTGCAGCAACCCCTGCATGATCATGGCCCCGGCATAGGCGCCCACCGACGACGACGCCAGTCCGGACGCCAACAAGCCGATCGCGAACAGCACCGCGATCGTCGGCCCCATGGTGTCGCGCACCGCGCCGTAGGCGTTCTCGATGGATCCCACGTCGCCGTGGCCGCGCATATTGAAGGCTGCGACCAGCAGCATCGCGGCATTCACCGCGCCGGCGATCACCATCGCAACCCCGACGTCCCAGCGGGTGATGCGCAGTAGCCGCCGCCGGGGAGCGCCGGGTTCGGGCTGCCCGTGCCGGTCGCGGGCCAGCCCGGAGTGCATATAGACAGCGTGCGGCATGACGGTGGCGCCCAGGATCGCGGCGGCGAGTAACACGCTTTCGGTCCCCTGGAAGCGCGGCATCAGGCCGGAGATCACCTCGCCCGCCGGCGGCGTGGCGACGAAGAAGCTGGCCGTGAACCCCAGCGCAATCACCAGCAGCAAACCGGTGATGACCGCCTCGAACAGGCGTTGGCCCCGACGGTCTTTGATCAGCAGCAGCACTAGGGAGATCGCACCGGTGATCAGCCCACCGAGCGGCAGCGGCAGCCCGAACAGGATGCGCAGCGCGACGGCCCCGCCGATCACCTCGGCGACATCGGTTGACATAGCCACGATCTCGGCCTGTGCCCAATAGGCCAGCCGGGCCGGCCGCCCCATTCCATGACCAATGGCCTCCGGCAGCGAATGTCCGGTAACCAGCCCGAGCTTGGCCGACAGGTACTGAACCAGGCCGGCCATCACATTGGCGGCGACGATGACCCACAGCAGCAGGTAGCCGTACTTGGAGCCCGAGCTGACGTTGGCGGCGACGTTGCCGGGGTCGACGTAGGCGATCGCGGCGACAAAGGCAGGACCCAGCAGATACCAGCCCGCCCTGTCGGAGCCCGCTTTGTCCGAGCCCGCCGTGTCCGAGCCTGCCGTGTCCGAGCCTGCCGTGTCCGAGCCCGCCGTGTCCGAACCTGTCGTGTCCGGAATTGTGGTGTCCTGAGCCAACCTGCGACCTACTACCTATCGTTCGAAGTAAAAAGTTAGGGTATCCGAAACTGTGTGCACCGCGGGCGTCGGTCGTGTCAGCTGCGATATTCGGGGTTAGCAAAACTGGGACGGCAGCCGGCATCCCATGTCCGGCCACACGCCGGTGGCGATGTCATGGTCGATCGCGCGCAGGCTGTCGACCTGGACGCTTTGCTCACGCATGATCGCGGCGCTGCGTTGGATCAGCCCGTCGGTGTGGCTGAGTTCCGGGGAGCGTTTCAGGGTCGCGTTGATGAACAGGGCACGCAGGCCGTTGGTAAGGGGTGCCGATGATGAACTGCCGTCGTCAGAAGTCAAGGTTGCTTACCCGCCCGTCCGGTTGGTGGTGGCCTTGTCGCGGTGACGATACGGTGTCAGGAACTGCCGCCGCCCGGGCCGGGGCAACGGCAATTCAGTCCGCCGGGAGATACAGACCGCGCCCGGGGATCAGTGGCAAATCCAGGGTGGTGCGTATCCCCGGCGGGGCCGCCACCACCGCGGGGATCGCGTTGACCACCCGCATCGCGGTGGCGACCAGCCCCGCGTGGTTGTGATCGCCGTGCCGGCTGCTCAGACAGATGTCCACGGCATACGACGGTTCGCCGGTGATCTCCACCCGATAGGAACCCCCGGGCTGCGCGGGCTGCGGCCACTGGGGGCACAGGTCCTCGCGCAGCCGGGTGACGTGCTCGAGCACCACCGCCGGCCGTCCGTCGACCATGCCCAGCACCTCGAACCGTAAGGCTGCGGCGCCGCCTTGCGGAACGTGACCCGAGGCAATGTCGAAGGCTTCGAGCGCCGGCACCCGCTCGTACTTCTCGGTGACCTCGTCGAGCGAAATACCAAGGCCCGCAGCGAGTTGCCGAACCACCGAGCCCCAGGCCAGGCTCAGCACTCCCGGCTGCAGCAGGATCGGAGTCTCATCAAGCGGCTTGCCGAAACCCATCACGTCGAACATCACCACGGCGCTGTCGTAGGTCGCGTAGTCGACGATCTCCATGCACCGCACCTGCTCGACACTCTGACAGGTACCGGCCAACGCCATGGGCAGCAGATCATTGGCGAATCCTGGATCGATGCCGCCCACGAAGAGGCTCGAATTACCTTCGCGTGCAGCATCTTCGAGCGGTTTGATTAGCTCCTCGGGCAGTACCTGCCATGGGTACTGCAGAAAGACCGGGCCACTGCCCACAATGTTGACGCCGGCCGCCAGCACGCGGCGGTAGTCATCCAGCGCCTCGGGGAGCCGGTTATCCGCCATGGCGTTGTAGACGGCGCACTGCGGTGCGGTGGCCAGTACGGCGTCCAAATCGGTGCTGGCAAGTACGCCGGTGGATCCGTCGAGGCCGGCAAGTTCGGCTGCGTCCTTGCCCGCCTTGGCATCCGAGGACACCCACACACCGGTCAGTTCGAATTCCGGATTGCTGATCAGCGCCTTCAGCGAATGGACACCGACGTTGCCGGTGCCGAGTTGGGCGACGCGTATTGTCATGGTCGGCTCCTTATAGATCCGGGACGGGGAGATCGAGGTTGGGATAGGTGAGGCCGCCGTCGACCTCTAGCGTCTTGCCGGTCATGAAGCCGCCGGCTGGTGAGGCCAAATATACTGCGGCAGCGGCGATATCGAGCGGATCGCCGAGGCGGCGCAGCGGCGTTGCCCGCTCCATCGGAGCGCGGAGCTCGTCATTGCTCGCCACCACGTCGAGGGCGGAGGTCAGGATCGACCCCGGCGCGATCGCGTTGACCCGGATGCGCGGGCACAGGTCCAGCGCGCTCAACCGAGTGTAGTGGGCCAGCGCTGCTTTGGCGGTGCCATAGGCGGCGAAGCCTCGACCGGCCAGCCGGCCGATGGCCGACGTGATGTTGATGATGCTGCCCCCGCCGGAGTGCTCGAGCATCAACGGCGCGGCGGCGACGGTGAGGGCGTGCGCGGTGGCGACGTTGAACGTGAACGCGTCCTTGAGGTCCTTGGTCGACGTGGTCAGCAACGTGTTGGGCATCGTGCCACCGACGTTGTTGACGACGATGTCTAGTTTCCCGAAGGCGTCGACTGCGGCGCCGGCCAGCTTCGCGGTGTCCTCGGGGTGTGCCAGGTCGGCGGTGATGACGTGGGCACGGCGCCCAGTCGCGCGGACCTGCTCGGCCACGGCGTCCAGTTGAGATTGTGTTCGCGACGAAATAACGACGTCGGCACCGGCTTCGGCGAATGCGAGTGCCATGGCCGCACCCAGGCCGCGGCCGCCGCCGGTGATGACGGCAACCATGTCGTCCAGACGGAACCTGTCGAGGATCACGCGGGCCTCGCTTCAGTTGACGGCCGATAAGGCAGCGGTGTCTACCGTCTCGGGAGGGTTTCTGCAACAGGTTCTAGCTTGTCACATGCCCAAAGAAACGTAACGGCGGGAGGCCCTGCTCGGTACCACTAGATGGTGCCGCGCGGCATCACCCATCGATGCTGGAAGGTCAATACCGTTGCGGCCGTCTCGAAACTGGCGTCGTAGTGCACCACGACGAGCTTGTGGGCGGAGGCCACGGCGGCGGTCAGCAGATCGATTATGTCCACCTTATTGTGTTCGCCGGTCTGCGACAGAGCGCGCTGCGCGCCGAGCGCGGTGTGCCAATGCTCGTCGTTGGTCGGCAGGTATTCGCATGCTCCGCGGCGCTCTGCCAACCACTGCTCATATTCGGCCGGTCCCGGGGCAGCGGCCAGTGCCTCGGCGTCCAATGACGCGGTAGTGGCGACGATGCCGCCTCCCACCAGGGCCCGCAGCCGGCGGGACACCTCCGGGTGAGATACCCTGGCCGCGGCGCTAGTGTCGATGAGGTAGCGCCCTACTAATGCCACGCTTTCTCACGCCTTTCATGCTGTTCACCAAACCCCCTTAGGGTGGTCGTATTTCGACATCGACCGGGCACTCGCGCTGGTGCCCGGTGCGCTATTGAGCGAACGTTGTTTTCCACCACGGCGTGGGTTTCGCTGCTCGGACGCACAGTGGCGCCGCCAAATAAATGCCCGCGACCGGGCCGGTCGTCGGCCGTATCGAACCGAACGCGCCCAAGCTAGTGGGGACGCCGCGAAGAACGGCAGCGGAAAAAGGGATTCGTTACCAAAGCGTTATGTGACCAACGGTCATTGTAAAGTTGTTGTACAGATGACTTGTAATTCGATTCCGCCTACCTTGAGACGTGAATGCCAGGCCACGAGGGCGGTGCCCAAATGCTGGACAAATCCGCATCAAAAGTAAAATCGTGAGCCGCGCCGGGGTCGGCTTTTGGCCGGCAGATGAGCTGCGTCGGATTGGCTCGGGGTACCGCCGACACGGGCCATCGGGATCTCCGCGGTCTGGTTAAGCTGTTCTGTTGTAGAAACTTTGGCGAGCAGACGGCTGCGCCGCAACAACGGTGCGGCGGCCGGCCAGTACGCGATGACGGCTTGCCGGGTCCGTCAGTCAGCTAAAAAGCTAAGCACATCCGCTGATTGCATACGCGTGGTGAATTCTCAAACAAAGATTGGTCGTGAACCACATTCTGAGTATTATTTGGCGCGTATCCATACCCCTCGTGGATGCACTGGAATGGGAGGAACGAGCATGACGAAAATGGGTCAGGCCAAAACACGTGCGCTGCTGGTGCTGGCTGTGTTGGCCGCAGGTTTCCTGGTGACCGGCGCCGCCTGTACCAAGGCTCCGTCGCTTCCGCTGGAACCACGTTCGTTGCCGGGCCACATCACCGTTGAGGTGCCGGTACAGGCCGGTCTGTAGTCGGCCACACCGACCGCGCACCGGGGTTGTCCGGCCGCGGCCGGTCCACACCCGCTCCGCTAATTCGCCGCGGGGGCGAATGATATTGAGCGGCAGCGTGTTTCGTCTAGCATGTCACGGCTAGACCCGAAGAAGACGGCGAGCTTGCCGACGCGGGCCTGGCGACGCTGCGTTCGTCGACTCTTTCACCGCGTGTTGCCTGTTGTTAATGTAACGGCAAGGGCGTGAGTACAGGGTCTGGTCGGACAAGCCGTGGTGGAGGTGCGGTGGTTAGTATGTTTCATCTCAACCGATAGGAACTGAATTGAAACTCAACCGATTTGGCGCCGCGCTCGGTGTGCTAGCTTCAGGCGCACTGGTTCTGTCAGCGTGTGGCAGCGACAACAACGCGAGTGGGGGAGGTCAAAGCACGTCGGGCGGCTCGTCCGGCAGCGTGAGCTGCGGGGGCAAGAAGACCCTGAAAGCCAGTGGCTCTACCGCGCAGGCCAACGCGATGACCCGGTTCGTCAAAGCCTTCGAATCGGCCTGCCCCGGGCAGACACTGAATTACACCGGCAACGGCTCCGGCGCGGGAATAAGCGAATTCAACGGCAACCAAACTGATTTCGGCGGCTCCGACTCCCCGCTGGGCAAGGATGAGGCGGCCGCGGCGCAGCAGCGTTGCGGCGGCGCGCCGGCCTGGAATCTGCCGGTGGTGTTCGGTCCGATTGCGGTCACCTACAACATCGGCGGTGTCAGTTCCCTGAACCTGGACGGGACCACCCTGGCCAAGATCTTCAGCGGCGGCATCACCACCTGGAACGACCCGGCGATCGCGGCCCTCAATTCTGGCACCAACCTGCCCGCCACGCCCGTACACGTCGTGTTCCGTAGCGACGAGTCCGGAACCACGGACAACTTTCAGCGCTACCTCGACGCAGCCTCCAACGGCGCGTGGGGCAAGGGTGCCGGCAAGGCCTTCAAGGGCGGCGTCGGTGAGGGCGCCAGGGGGAACGACGGCACCTCGGCGGCCATCAAGAACACCGAAGGCTCGATCACCTACAACGAATGGTCGTTCGCCCAGGGGCAGCGTCTGAACATGGCCAAGATCATCACGTCGGCCGGTCCGGAGCCCGTCGCCATCGGTACCGACTCGGTGGGCAAGACGATCTCCGGAGCCACGATTTCCGGGCAGGGCAACGACCTGGTGCTTGACACGCTCTCGTTCTACCGGCCCACGCAGCCCGGTTCCTACCCGATCGTGCTGGCCACCTACGAGATCGTCTGCTCGAAGTACCCGGACGCCCAGGTCGGGACGGCGGTGAAGGCGTTCCTGCAGTCGACCATCGGCGGCGGCCAGAATGGGTTAGGTGACAACGGTTACGTCCCCATCCCGGACTCGTTCAAGCCGAGGTTGTCGACCGCGGTTAACGCGATCTCCTGATCTGAGGTTCACGTGGTTAAGGCCCCGCTAGCAAAGTCTGCGCTAGCGGAGGTAGATGTGCGCGCAGCGCGACGGGCGGATCGGCTGTTCCGGCTGGTCGCATCGGCGGCCGGATCCACCATCGTGGCGGCGATCCTGCTGATTGCGGTGTTCTTGCTGATCAAGGCGATTCCGTCGCTGCGTGCGAACCACGCAAACTTCTTCACCAGCGCGCAGTTCGACACCTCCACCGACGACAAACTGGCGTTCGGAATCCGCGACCTGTTCATGGTCACGGTGCTCAGCTCGGTCAGTGCCCTGGTGTTGGCGGTGCCGATCGCCGTCGGTATCGCGGTGTTCATCACCCAGTACGCGCCGAAACGGCTGGCGCGTCCGTTCGGGGCGATGGTCGATCTGCTGGCCGCGGTGCCGTCGATCATCTTCGGATTGTGGGGGATCTTCGTGCTGGCGCCGAAGCTGGAGCCGCTTGCGAATGTGCTCAACGAGCATCTGGGATGGCTGTTCCTGTTCAAGAAGGGCAACGTCTCCGTGGCCGGCGGCGGCACCATCTTCACCGCGGGCATCGTGCTGGCGGTGATGATCCTGCCGATCGTCACCTCGGTGTCGCGCGAAGTGTTCCGCCAGACCCCGCCGACTCAGATAGAAGCCGCACAGGCACTGGGCGCCACGAAGTGGGAGGTGGTGCGGATGACCGTGCTGCCGTTCGGTCGCAGCGGTGTGATCGCGGCCTCCATGCTGGGTCTGGGTCGTGCGCTGGGCGAAACGGTGGCGGTGCTGATCATCTTGCGATCAGCCGCCAGGCCGGGGAACTGGTCGTTGTTCGACGGCGGCTATACCTTTGCCTCCAAGATCGCCTCGGCGGCTTCAGAATTCAGCGAGCCGCTGCCGACCGGCGCCTATATCTCAGCGGGATTCGCGTTGTTCGTGTTGACGTTCATGGTCAACGCCGCGGCCCGCGCGATCGCCGGCGGAAAGGTCAACGGATGAGCCAGCTCAGTGCCGTCGCGCTCGAACAGCCGGTCAAGGCGGTGGTGTTTCGTCCGTTGAGCCTGGCCCGCCGAATCAAAAACAACGTCGCGACGATCTTCTTCCTCGCCTCATTCCTCATCGCCCTGGTGCCGTTGGTCTGGTTGCTGTGGGTCGTGATCGCGCGTGGCTGGCATGCCGTCACACAAGCGGACTGGTGGACGCACTCATTGCGCGGCGTGCTGCCGGAGGAATTCAGCGGCGGCGTCTACCAGGCGTTGTACGGGACCGTGGCGCAGGCGGGTGTGGCGGCGGCGATCGCCGTGCCGCTGGGGCTGATGACCGCGGTGTATCTGGTGGAGTACGGGACCAGCCGGCTGGCCCGCGTCACGACGTTCATGGTCGACGTGCTGGCCGGGGTGCCGTCGATCGTGGCCGCGCTGTTCATCTTCAGCCTGTGGATCGCCACGCTCGGGTTCCAGCAGAGCGCCTTCGCGGTGTCGCTAGCGCTGGTCCTGCTGATGCTGCCGGTGGTGGTGCGCTCCACTGAGGAGATGCTGCGGCTGGTGCCTGACGAGTTGCGGGAAGCCAGTTACGCGTTGGGGGTTGCGAAGTGGAAGACGATCGTGCGGATCGTGGCGCCGATCGCGACGCCCGGAATTATTTCGGGAGTGTTGCTGGCGGTCGCCCGGGTAATCGGTGAGACCGCGCCCGTGTTGGTGCTGGTCGGCTATAGCAGGTCGATCAACTACAAGATCTTCGACGGCAACATGGCTTCGCTACCACTGCTGATCTATACCGAGCTCACCAACCCCGAACGAGCCGGAGCCTTACGTGTGTGGGGTGCGGCACTGACTTTGATCATCATCGTCGCCGCGATCAATCTGATGGCCGCGATTATTCGCCTGCTGTCTGCCAGCAACGCTGCGAACGTCACGGTCGTAATGCTTCGCTTTGTGCTCAACTCTTTGCGTCCGTAGATCGTCGCGCTGACCGGCTCGCTAGTTCTGCGCGAGTTTGAGCACCCGGCCATTGCCGCGGTCGGCGACGTAGACGTTGCCCTTCTTGTCCACCGCCACCGACAGTGGGGTGTTCAGGCCGGTGAACGGCAGCTCCACCGAAGCGGTCGCGCCGGCCGGCAATTTCGCCACCACGTTGTCGTCGTGCTCGGTGACGTAGACGTTGCCCGCGCCGTCGACCGTGATGCCCCACGGAGCGCTGATGCCGGTGAACGGCAGTTCCGTCTGATTGCTGGTACCGGCATCCAGCTTGAGCACCCGGTTGTTGTCGGTGTCGGTGGCGTAGATATTTCCGTCGCTGTCCAGGGCCACCCCGTCGGGGTTCTTCAGGCCGCTGAACGGCAGCTCGGTTTGCGCATTGCTGCCCGCCGCCAGCTTAAGCACTCGGTTGTTGCCGCGGTCGGCGACGTAAACGTTGCCCTGCGGGTCCACCGCAACACCTTCCGGGTAATTAAGCCCGGTGAACGGCAGCACAACCTGGCTGTTCGAACCGCTGGCCAGAGCCACCACCCGGTTGTTGAAGTCGCTGACGTAGATCTTGCCGGCCGCGTCCACGGCGATGCCCTGGGGTTCGTAGAGCCCGTTGAACGGCTTGACCGTCGGCGACGTGGATCCGTCCGGCAACGCCACCACGCGGCCGTACATGGTCTGGTTGGTGACGTAGAGGGTGCCGGCGCCGTCGACCGCGACCCCGCCCGGCGCGAAGCGGAAGTTGAGACCGTTGAACGGCATCACCTGCTGTCCGGTGGCGTTCTGGGTTGACGACCCACCGTCAGGCCGGGTGAGCAAAAACGCGGTCGCGGCGATCACCACGAGCAGCACGGCGGCCGCGGCGGCGCCAATGATCCATGCCTTGCGTGACTTGCGCTGCGGCGGCGGGGGCGTCGTCGCATGCGGCTGCGACGGCTGCTGGTAGGGCGGCGGGCCCGTCGGCACGGGTCCTGGGGTGGCGACGCCGGGATGACTAGCCCATCCGGGGGCGGCTACCGGGGCGGCTTGCGTCGACTGGTCCGAGTTGTTGGTGGGCCGCTGACGCCATCCACCGGTGTTGGACGGCAGCGGCTGCGCCATGGTCCCGTCACCGGTGCGGAACGGGGCAACCGGCGCCCGCATGGTTGTGCTGCCCGGATACGAACCCGAGCCGCCCTGGCTGGACCAGCCAACGGCGCCCGGATCCACCGCGGGAAGCATCAGGGTTTCGTTATCGCCCTGCCGCAGGATGGTGGCTTCCTGGCGCTGCTCTGGCGCGCTCAGCGCCTCGTGCGCGGCCATGGCCAGATCCCCGGCGGTCATGTAGCGCTCGTTGGGGTTCTTCGCCATGCCCTTGGCGATCACCTGGTCCAGTGCCGCGGGGACGCGGCCGGGCCGAAGCACGCTGGGGCGCGGGACGGGTGCCAACAGGTGCGACGCGATCAGTCGCTCGACGCTGTCGGCCCGGTAGGGCGGCGCTCCGGTCAGGCATTCACCCAGCACGCAGGCCAGCGCATAGATGTCGGCCCGGTACGTCACGTCGTCGCCGGTGAACCGCTCGGGAGCCATGTAGTTGTAGGTCCCGACGGCCATGCCGCTCTGCGTCAGGTTCGGGTCGTGCGCGCCGCGGGCGATACCGAAGTCCACCAGGTAGGCGAAATCGTTCTGGGCGACCAGGATGTTCTCCGGTTTGACGTCCCGGTGGGTGATGCCGCTGGCGTGTGCGGCGTCCAGCGCCGCCGCGACCTGCCGGATGATCGCGACCGTCCGGGCCGGGGTGAGCGGCCCGAATTGCGTCAGCATGGTACGCAGCGATACTCCGTCGATCAGTCGCATCTCCACGTAGAAGTGGCCGTCGAGTTCGCCGTAGTCATGGATCGGCACGATGTGCGGTTCGTTCAGCCGGCCGGCGATGTCGGCCTCCCGCTGCATCCGGGAGCGAAAGACCGGGTTGTTGGAGAACTGCGTCGAAATCAGTTTGAGTGCCACCACTCGGTTCTTGCGGGTGTCTTCGGCTTCGTAGACCTCGCCCATCCCGCCGCGGCCGATCAGGCGCACCAAGTGGTAGGGCCCAAAGCGTGACCCCACCCGCGATTCCGACCCGGTGTTGGTCACCGTCGATGCTCCCTTCGCCCGGCCACCCGATGCAGCGGGCCGCTACCGGGGACATCCGCCGCTAAGCCGTCGCGCTGAAACTGGTGGTTAACACACGGTAAATCCTCCGAGAGCAGGCACACAACCAAATCTGGCTACTCGTGCGGAATTCTGAATCACGAGTGAGTAACGGAACCCACGGCTGTCGGACTGCCGTCGACAGGGTAGTCGAGCGGATATGCGCGCCGAAATCCCTTGCTGGCCAGAGCTAGTCACGCCCCTTGGCGGAACTGGCCGCCCCGCAACGTCTCCCGACCAGCAATGAGTCACCCGATGGCGTTGACGACCGGTATCAACTTGGTTTGGAAGGACGTCGGCAGCGGGATGTATCCGTATTCGTCCAAACCGATTTGGCCGTCGCCGATTGTGGCTTGCATGAACGCCCTTACCGCCTGGCCGGTCGGGGTGTCGGGATATTTCGAGCAGACGATCTCGTAGGTCACCAACACGATGGGGTAGGCACCGGCCTGCGTCGGCCGATAGAACGACGACGTGTCCACGATGAGGTCGCGCTCGTCGCTTCCGGGCTTGAAGGTGGCCCCGGCGATCGTCTTACCTACCGTCTCGGCGCTGATCGGCACCGCCTTCGGGCCGGCCGAGGTGATGATCTGGGCCATGTTCAACTGGTGGCCGACCGCGAACGACCACTCGTTGTAGGTGATCGACCCGTCGGTTCTTTTCATGGCCTGCGAGGTGCCATCGTTGCCCGCGGCCGCTTCGCCGACGCCGCCGTTGAATGCCTGGCCGGTGCCCTTGCCCCAGGCGCCATTGGATGCCGCGTCCAGGTACCGCTGAAAGTTGTCTGTGGTACCGGACTGGTCGCCACGGAACACGACGTGGATCGGGGTGGCCGGCAGGTTGGTGCTCTGGTTGAGTGCCTTGATGGCCGGGTCGTCCCACCTGGTGATGGCGCCGTTGAAGATCTTGGCGATGGTGGGTCCGTCCAGGTTCAGCGAGTTGATTCCGTTGATGTTGTAGGTCACCGCGATCGGGCCGAAGACCACCGGAATGTCCCACGCCGGAGAGCCGCATCGCTCGCGAGCTCGGTCGGGTTCGCCCTTGTCGGGGTTCATCGGCGAGTCGGAGCCGGCGAAGTCCGTTTGGCTGCCGAGGAACGCCTTCATGCCGGCGCCCGAGCCGTTTGCGGCGTAGTCCAGGGTGTGGCCGGGGCAGGCATGAATATACGCGTAGACGAACTGTTCCATCGCGTTCTTCTGCGCCGTCGAGCCGCCGGCCAGAATCTTCTTCTTGCCGCCGCAGCTCACCGGGACGACGGGAGCGGCGCTGGATCCCGACGCCGACGTCGATTTGCCAGAATTGCCACCACATCCCGACAGAACCACTGCGCTGACCAGCAGCAGGCTGAGGGCGACGCCCGATCGAGTGAACTTCACGGCAACTCCTCAAGGGGTCGGCAGCACGATGAGCTTACTCGGGTCCTCATTTGCTGGTGGCTTTGGTGCCGGCCTTTTTGGCCGGAGATTTCTTGGCCGGAGCCTTCTTCGCCGGTTCCTTTTTGGGCGGTTCCCTCTTAGCCGGCTCCTTTTTGGCCGGTTCCCTCTTGGCGCCCGAGCGGGCTTTCACGCTGGCCTCCAGTTTCGCGAGCAGATCGGAGACATCTTCGGTCTCGTCGAGTTCGGTCGGTTGCTCCTCGACGATAAAGGCTTCGCCGCCTTCAAGTTTCGCATCGACCAGCTCTTGCAACTGTTCCTGGTAGGTGTCGTGGTAACGGTCCGGGTCGAAGTCGTCAGCCATCGACTCCACTACCTGGCCGGCCATTTTCAGCTCGGCGGGCTTGATCTCCACCTCTTTGTCCAGCACCGGGAAGTCCGGGTCCCGGATCTCGTCCGGCCACAGCAGCGTATGGATCACCATCACGTTGCGCTTGCCGAAATCCTTGACCCGCAACGCAGCCAGTCGAGTCTTGTTGCGCAGCGAGAAATGCACGATCGCCATTCGGTCGGTCTCGGCGAGTGTCTTGGCCAGCAGCACATACGATTTGGACGATTTCGAATCGGGCTCCAGGAAGTAGCTGCGGTCGAACAACATCGGGTCCACTTCGCTGGCCGGGACGAACTCCAGCACCTCTATTTCGCGGCTGCGTTCCTCGGGCAGGGTGGCGATGTCGTCGTCGGTGATCACCACCATCTTGCCGTCGTCGGATTCGAAGGCGCGCGCGATATGACTGAATTCGACCACCTCTCCGCACACCTCGCACACGCGCTTATAGCGAATGCGGCCATTGTCCTTGTCATGCACCTGATGAAACTTGATGTCGTGGTCCTGGGTGGCGCTGTACACCTTGACCGGCACATTTACGAGCCCGAAAGCGATCGAGCCTTTCCAGATGGAGCGCATTTTGTCAGTATGCCCCGTGTGCATCCGGGTAACCCCGTGGCACCCGCGGGCGAAACGCACTCGCCTGCAGCGCGGCCCGGTCGGGTAGATCCGCACCGACACGCGCCACCGTCAGGGCAGCTGCAGTGGCCGCGACGTCCAGTGCCGACGTCAGCGTGTCGAGTGTGATCCGACGCAGCTCATCGCGCCGGTTGCCGCCCAGCAGGTCCAGGTCCCAGAGGGTGTCGAGCAGGCCGACCATGAACGCGTCGCCGGCGCCCACGGTGTCGACGACGTCGACCGGCTGGGCGGGCACCGCGGTGTCGCCGGCCACGCAGAACGCCGACGCCCCTTCGTTGCCCTGCGTGACCGCCACTATCGCAGGTCCGCAGGCCAGCCAGCTGCGCGCCGTGTCGAGCGGCGCGCGGTCGGGTACCAGCCAGCGCAGGTCCTCGTTGCTGGCCTTGACGACGTCGGCACGGGCGACCAGGTTGTCGATGCGCTCGCGCGCCTGATCGCGATCGACGATCACCGACGGCCGCACGTTGGGATCGAATGTGATGGTGGCCGACACCCGGTAGGCGTCCAGCAGCGCCGCGACGGCTAGGCAGCCCGGTTCGCGCACCGCGGCGATGGACCCGGTGTGCACGAATACTGGCGGCGGCACCGGCGGAATGCCCGAGAGCTGCCAGTCCAGGTCGAACTGGTAGGCGGCTGAGCCGTCTTCGGCGATGTTGGCTACTGCGGTCGAGGTACGCTTGGCGTCGGTGCTCTCCGGAACGAGTTGCACGCCAGCGGTTTTGACATAGTCGGCGATGCGCAGGCCGGCAGCGTCGGTGCCGACGTGGGTCAGGAAATCGATGCTGCGGCCCAGCCTGGCCAGTCCGACGGCGACGTTGAGCGGGCTGCCGCCGACGTGCTCGGATCGCCCGTCGACTTCCTTGCAGATCTCGTCGATCAGAGCTTCACCGATGACGAGACCACGCGCCATGTTCGACACGTTACGTTGACACTATGGGTACGGCGGCACCACAGCGGGTCAAACTGACCAACGCCGACAAGGTGCTCTATCCGGCCACCGGGACCACCAAGGCCGACATCTTCGCCTACTACACCGGTATCGCCGGGGTGATGCTGCCGCACATCGCCGGGCGCCCGGCCACGCGCAAACGCTGGCCCAACGGCGTCGATCACGATTCGTTCTTCGAGAAGCAACTCGCCTCCTCAGCGCCGGACTGGCTGCCCCGCGCGAGCGTCAGCCACCGGTCCGGAACCACGACCTACCCGATCATCGACAGCGTGGACGGGCTGGCGTGGATCGCGCAGCAGGCGGCGCTGGAAGTGCACGTGCCGCAATGGCGATTCGTTGCGGAGTGGACCCGGGCCGGCGAAAGCCTCAAGCCGGGCCCGGCCACCCGGCTGGTGTTCGATCTGGACCCCGGCGAGGGTGTGACGATGGCCCAACTGGCCACGGTGGCACGGGAGGTGCGGGACCTGATCGCCGACATCGGTCTGCGCACCTATCCGCTCACCAGCGGCAGTAAAGGTGTGCACCTCTACAGCCCGCTGGACGAGCCGGTGAGTAGCCGAGGCGCTAGCGTGCTGGCCAAACGCGTTGCGCAGCAACTGGAAAAGACGATGCCGAAGCTGGTCACCTCGACCATGACCAAGAGCCTGCGGGCCGGCAAGGTGTTCCTGGACTGGAGCCAGAACAACGGCGCCAAGACCACCATCGCGCCGTACTCACTGCGTGGCCGCGAACATCCCACGGTCGCGGCCCCGCGTACCTGGGAGGAGCTCGACGATCCGGACCTGCGCCAGCTCAGCTACGGTGAGGTGCTGGAGCGGGTAGGGCGCGACGGGGATCTACTCGCCGAACTCGACGCGGACGCTCCCGTCGCTGATCGCCTGAGCAAATACCGCAGCATGCGCGACGCGTCCAAGACTCCCGAGCCGGTTCCCCGAGCGAAACCCGCTACCGGACAGAACAATACGTTCGTCATCCAGGAACACCATGCCCGTCGGCTGCACTTCGACTTTCGGCTGGAACGCGACGGCGTGCTGGTGTCGTGGGCGATCCCGAAGAATCTGCCCGAAACTACATCGGTGAACCACCTGGCGGTGCATACCGAAGACCACCCGCTGGAGTACGCGGGCTTCGAGGGCACCATTCCGAAAGGGGAGTATGGCGCGGGCAAGGTGATCATCTGGGATGCGGGCACCTACGATGCGGAGAAGTTCCTTGAGAACGAAGTCATTGTGACCCTGCGCGGCAGCCGAATATCGGGACGTTATGCGCTGATTCAGACTAAAGGTGACCAGTGGCTGGCGCACCGAATGAAAGACCAGAAGGTCTTCGATTTCGACGGCCTGGCCCCGATGCTCACCACCCACGGATCAGTCGCCGGGCTGAAGAAAGGCCAGTGGGCGTTCGAAGGCAAATGGGACGGCTACCGGCTGCTGGTGGACTTTGATCACGGCAGCGTGGCGTTGCGTTCCCGCAGCGGTCGCGACGTCACCAACGAGTTCCCGCAATTGCGTTCGGTGGCAGCGGATCTCGCCTATCACCACGTGGTGCTCGACGGTGAGGTGGTGGCGCTCGACGAGCACGGCGTGCCCAGCTTCCACCAGATGCAGAACCGGGTTCGTGCCACCCGCGTCGAATTCTGGGCCTTCGACCTGCTGTACCTGGACGGCCGGTCGCTGCTGCGGGCCAAGTACTCCGACCGGCGCAAGCTGTTGGAAACCCTGGGCGACGCAGCCGACCTCATCGTTCCCGAACTGCTGCCCGGCGACGGTGACCAGGCTCTGGAATACTCCCGCAAGCACGGCTGGGAGGGTGTGGTCGCCAAGAAGCGGGACTCCAGCTATCAGCCCGGCCGGCGCTCGGCGTCCTGGATCAAGGACAAGCACTGGAACACTCAGGAAGTCGTCATCGGCGGCTGGCGCCAAGGCGAGGGGGGACGCGGCGGTGGCATCGGCGCCTTGCTGGTCGGCATTCCCGGTCCGGACGGGTTGCAGTTCGCCGGACGGGTCGGCACCGGATTCACCGAACGTGACCTGGCCAATCTGAAGAAGACGCTGGCGCCGTTGCGCACCGACGAATCACCTTTCAGCTCAAGGCTTCCCGCCCGGGACGCCAAGGGCGTCACCTTCGTGGAGCCGACCCTGGTGGGGGAGGTGCGCTATAGCGAGTGGACTCCGGACAACCGGCTGCGCCAACCGAGTTGGCGTGGGCTACGGCCCGACAAGAATCCGAATGAGGTGGTGCGCGAATGAAATGGGTTACCTACCGCGAGTCTGATGGTGAGCGCGTAGGGGTGCTCTCCGGTGACGAGATCTACGCCGTGGAGCCGGGTCGGACGTTGCTGGACCTGATCTGCGCCGGCGATCTGCGCACGGCCGGCGAAGCGGCGTTGGCCTCGCCGTCGTCGGTGGTCGCGCTCGCCGACGTGGTGCTTGCCGCCCCGATTCCGCGTCCGCCGTCGATCCGGGACAGCCTGTGCTTTCTGGACCACATGCGCAACTGTCAGGAAGCAATGGGTGGCCCTCGGGTGCTGGCCGATACCTGGTATCGCATCCCGGCGTTCTACTTCGCCTGCCCGGCAACGGTATTGGGCCCCTACGACGACGCCCCGTCGGCGCCCGGAAGCGCTTGGCAGGACTTCGAACTGGAGATCGCCGCGGTCATCGGCGTGAACGGCAAAGATTTGACGATCGAGCAGGCCGAACAGGCGATCATCGGCTACATGATCTTCAACGACTGGTCGGCGCGGGATCTGCAGATGCTGGAGGGCCAGCTGCGGATCGGGCAGGCCAAGGGCAAGGACAGCGGGGTAACGCTGGGCCCGTACCTGGTCACTCCCGATGAGCTGGAGCCCTACTTTCGGAACGGCAAACTCAGCCTCGCCGTGACCGCCCTGGTGAACGACTGCGTGATCGGGACCGGATCCACCGGGACCATGGACTGGACGTTCGGCGAGGTCATCTCCTACGCCTCGCGTGGTGTGACGTTGCGCCCCGGCGATGTGATCGCTTCGGGCACCGTGCCCACCTGCACCCTCGTCGAGCACCTGGCGAGGCCGGAGTCCTTTCCGGGCTGGCTGCGCGAGGGCGACGTGGTGACGCTGCGGGTCGAAGGTCTGGGGGAGACCCGGCAGACCGTGCGATCGACACCGGCGCCTGTCCCCTTGGCGCCGCGTCGCAATCCTTCTGTGGCGCCTGAGGTGCCGCGTGTCAACCCGGCGCCCGCCAAGGTGCCCTACACGCGCGGACTGCACGAGGTCGCCGACCGGGTCTGGGCATGGACGCTCCCGGACGGCGGATTCGGTTGGAGCAATGCCGGTTTGGTGGCCGGCGACGGCGCATCGCTGTTGGTCGACACGCTGTTCGATCTGCCGCTGACGCATGAAATGCTGTCGGCGATGCGGCCTATCACCAAGGCCGCGCCGATCACCGATGCGCTGATCACCCACTCCAACGGCGACCACACCCACGGCAACCAGCTGTTGGACGCAGGCGTGCGGATCATCGCTGCGGCCGGGACCGCCGAGGA
>JALHRH010000007.1 GCA_022841565.1 Mycobacterium sp.
TGCCGGTCGATGCGCCGGACGCACGCGTCCAGCACCACGCGATCGCCGAGTTCGGCCGCCGCGCGATCGGCGATCTGCTGGGTGCCGCCCGGTATCAGGTCCTGTTGGGCCCCGTTTTCGGTGTCGAGTAGCCGGTTGAGTCCCCCGGCCGCGCGCACATAACGGGCGGCGTGCAGCATCGACACGTCGTCGGGTTCACATCCCCACGTCACCCGGGTCATGATCGCCATCAGGTCGCGCGACGAGGCGGTGGCGCGCACCATGCTCAACCATCGGCCCAGCGAGACGCCGTCGAGTTGGCGGGCCCGCTTGGCATGCCAGGGCGCCGCGATCGGCACGGTGCGCGAGATCCGCTCGAACTGCCACTGCAATCGCCCGATGTCGAGCAACCCGAGCAGGGACAGCCGGGGAATGGTGCCGCTGTAGGCGCGCGCCGCCCCGCGCCAGAAGATCACGTTCTTGCCGTCGTGGTAGGTGGGTACGGTCGGCAGCCCGAGCTCGGCAACCAGCGCCAGCACGGCGTCCTGAGTGGGGCCCACGAACGAGCCGCCCCGGTCGATGGGCAGGCCGGCGACGCTGCCGCTGAACGAGCGGCCCCCGACCCGGTCCCGACCCTCCAGCACCAGTACGTCGTGACCCTGTTGCGTCAGCTCTCGAGCTGCGGCGAGACCGGCGAGGCCGGCCCCCACCACGACAACGTCGACATTCCACGGTGGGTTTGGCACGTGCTCCAGTGAACAGCATCACCCGGAGGTTCCGTAGGGTGATTTCCGTGCCGCATTGTCAGGTGGGCGTGCGTTGAAGGTATTTACCGCTTTGTACGGCTTGGCCGACGCGGCCGAGCGGGCGCGCGAGCTGCGCGACGCCGGGGCCAGTGGCGTGGCCACCTTCGAAGGACCCCACGACGTGTTCGCTCCGTTGACCCTGGCCGCCACGGTGGGTGGCCTGGATCTGATGACCAATGTGGCGATTGCGTTTCCGCGCAATCCGATCCACCTGGCCCATCAGGCCAACGATCATCAGCTGCTCAGCGGTGGGCGGTTCCAGCTGGGCCTGGGCACCCAGATTCGTCCGCAGATCGAGAAGCGGTTCGGCGCCCAGTTCGACCGTCCGGTGCAGCGCATGACCGAACTGATCGCGGCACTGCGCGCGATCTTCGAGGCTTGGGAAAACCGTCATTCCGGCGGGCGCTTGGACTTTCGCGGCGAATTCTATCGGCACACACTGATGACGCCGATGTTCAACCCCGGCCCGAACCCGTACGGTCCGCCGCCGATCTACGTTGGCGCTCTCGGGCCGCGGCTGACCCGGGCGACCGCCGAGCATGCCGACGGTCTACTCGTGATGCCGTTCGGTTCGAAGCGTTTCCTGCACGGCAGTACCATCCCCGCGGTGCGGGCGGGCTTACAGGCCGGTGGTCGGCGGGCCGAAGATTTCAGGATCATTCCGGAAGTCATCGTCGCGGCCGGCGATTCCGACGAGGCGGTCGAGGGCACCCGGCGGTTGCTGTCGTTCTACGGATCCACCCCAGCGTATCGGCCGGTGCTGGCCGCGCACGGCTGGGAGGATCTGCAGCCAGAGCTCAACGCGATGTCCAAGCGGGGTCGCTGGCTGGAAATGGGGTCGTTGATCACCGACGAAATCATGCACACGATTGCCGCGTGTGGCACACCCGTGGAAATAGCCGCCCACATCCGGGACCGCCTGGACGGGGTCGCCGACACCGTGTTCCTGTATCAAGCGGCGCCCATCGGCGTCTCCACGTTGGCCGAGATCATTGATGAGTTAAGGCGCGACGGCTAACCAGTCGGCGAATCCCGACGGGTCGTGTCGGCCCAGGGCGCCGTGCTCGTACAGGCCCCACCCCTGCACCGGGTCTCCGTCGCCGTCGCGGCATACCGCGCGCCCGACGTGGTCGATGACGCCGAAGCCGGACCGGGCAATGATCGCGGGATCGGTCATGTCGTAGGTCAGCCGTTCGACGAACTTCTCCCCTTTCCACAAACCGTGCAGCCAGTCCGAGTCGCCGCCGTAACCGCCGCCGACGTGAATCGGCACCGGCAGCTTGGATTCCACATCGAAGTGGACCGGGGTGCCTTCGCGCGTGCTCGCGTCGATGGTGGCACCGGTAGGGATCCGGGTGCCGGAGCGGTAGTGGATCTTCACGCGCGGCCAGCCCAGCTGTTCCACCCGGCCGTCGCGCCACACCCGCGTGCAGTCGTTGAGCGAGCGGAACCCGTTGGGCTCCTCCTGGATGATCAGTACGACGGCGAAGTCGTCGAACGCGATCGGGACGTAGAGCCACCACATGCCCTCGAACGGCGGGTCGGCGGGACGGCCGGCCGGTTCCGGCTCGCCGATCGGGCGGATGCCCCAGGACCGGTCGCGGCTGCCGATCCAGACGGCCGGGTCCACGGTGATCTCATCGCCGTCGATGGCGAGGTACCCGCTCCAGCTGCCGAGTTGGGCGAACCGCTGGGCGTTCAGCGTAACCCGATTGCCCGACCGCAGGATGTGCGGTTGCTCCTGAACCACATCGAACAAGCCTTCCCAGGTGAGATCTGCCGCGATGCCTTCGGTTTCGTCCAGCACGATGCGCAGCTTGCGCAGCGGCTCGATGACCTCGACACGGTAGCCGTTGACGTGCTGGTGCAGTCGGTCGGAGTCGATGGCGTCCGAAAGGTGCACCGCGGTCTGGGTTTCCCCGCGCCGGATGAGCAGGAACGCGTCCTTGACCCCGAGATTCGGGTAGTAGCCGATGCCGCTGATGACGAAGATGTTTCCGGTGCGGTCGTGGGCGTTGAAGTAGGAGCGGTCATAGAAGTTGCGGTCCGAGGAGCCGGGCCAGGCGATCGGTTGTGGGATCTGATGTACGGGGTATTCGTCGAGCGGGCCAAGCATTAACTTTCCTCTCCGATAAGACGTTTCATCAATCCGGCGTGATAGAACAGCGTCTCGACATCGCCGGGCTTTTCAACCTCCCCGAAATGCACTCGCCGCGCACCGGTCCGCATGAACACGCACGCCCACATGACCCCGGAGTACACGTAGAACCAATTCAGGTCGCTGAGTTCGACGCCGGTGAGCTGTTGATAGGTGGCGCGCACGTCGTCCTCGCGCATCACGTCGGGCAGGCCGGGCAGTGTCGCCAACTCGGCGATCTCTTGAAACACGTTGTGCGCAAATATCATCCATGACACGTCGAGTTCGCGCGGGCCGAGTGTCACCATCTCCCAGTCCAGCACCGCCACCGGCTCGAAATCTCGGTACAGTACGTTGCCTATTCGGGCGTCGCCCCAGTTGAGCACCGGCTCGCGCGTGTCGGCCTGATCTGGCCAGTTTGCTTGCAACCATTCGAATGTCCGCTCCACCAACGGGGATCGACCGATGTCGGAGACCGCGAAGTCATACCACGATTGCACCCGGGCGAAGTGCTTGCGTAGCGCGGTATCACCGGTCAAGCCCTCGGTCAGGAAGCCAAACGTGTTCTCGGCGTCGGGGATCGAATGGAGGCGGGCCAGCACCTTCACCGAGGCGTCCTGGAGCCTACGTTGCTGGTCGGCCGGTGCGTCGGCGAACCAGTTGCCGCCGAACGTGTACGGCATGACGTCGGGTGGCACCACGCCCTCGACGTAGTCCATCAGGAAGAACGGTGCTCCCAAGACCGCTCCGGTGTTCTCGATCCAGCGCACCCGGGGTACCGGCACGTCGGTCAGTTCACCGACCTGACGGATGACCTCGAACTGGTGGTCCAGGCGATAGGTCGGGAAGACTGGAACGTCTTGGGCGGTGGGTGCGACCCGGGCGACCAGCTTGTGCTCTACCGGTTGTCCATCGCCCTCCCACCGAGCGGTCAGCATGATGGTTTCCGACGACATGCCCGTCGAGTCCACACCGCTTTCCACGGTCACTTCGGGCGTCACCGGCAGCACCGTCGACAACCACTGCGACATCAACGCCGGAACGGTGGTGGTATCGCGGCTGGAGCGTTGTATGCGGCCCACATCTTCGAGCGCCGGTTTTTCGGCCACGGGTGCTTCCTTCGCGGGGTAATTACGATACGGTAGGTAGCGTTATGAAAGCAGACCCATCAACCCTTGACAAGATCCCCGGTGCCGGGCGCCCCCGGGATCCGCGCATCGACGCCGCCATCCTGGCGGCGACTGTGGAACTGCTCGTCAACATCGGCTATTCGAACCTCAGTCTGGCAGCAGTGGCCGAACGGGCCGGAACGACGAAGTCGGCGCTGTACCGCAGATGGTCCAGCAAGGCCGAACTGGTGCACGAGGCGGCGTTCCCGGTGGCGCCGACGGCGCTGATGGCCCCGGCCGGGGATTTCGCCGCCGACATCCAGATGATGATCGAAGCCACCCGCGACGTGTTCACCACTCCCGTTGTGCGCGCCGCGTTGCCCGGGTTGGTGGCCGACATGACCGCCGATGCGGAACTGAACGCGCGCGTCATGTCACGCTTCGCCGGTCTGTTCGCCGCGGTGCGGACACGACTGCGGGAGGCCATCGTCCGCGGCGAGGCACATCCCGACATCGACCCGGACCGGCTGATCGAATTGATTGGGGGCGCCACGATGCTGCGGATGATGCTGTACCCGGACCAGAAGCTGGACGACGCCTGGGTGGAGCAGACCGCCGCCATCCTGGTGCACGGGGTGGTGCACGGAGTCACCCGATGACCGCCATCGTCACCGGCGCCAGTCGTGGACTCGGACGGGCCATCGCGCTGGCGCTGGCGGCCGACGGGGAGGCGGTGGCCGTCGTGGGACGCACCGAGTCCGTCTGGGACGAGCGGCTGCCCGGAACCATCGGCGAGACGGTTGCCGACATCGAGGCGGCCGGCGGACGTGCCGTGGCGATCCGGGCTGACCTGACTGACCGGGACGATATCGTCCGTCTGGTAGAGGCAGCCCGAGATGCGTTGGGGCCCATTGGAATCTTGATCAACAACGCCGCGTTTACCGCGCCGGGACGGCCGGGAGCCCCGCCGCGCGCCAAACAGCAGGACAAGCCCCGCTGGCCGGGGTTCGTCAACATCCCACTGGCCGCCTACCGCAGGCATTTCGAGATCTCGCTGTTCGCCGCCTACGAGCTGATGCAACTGGTGAGCCCGGACATGATCACCGGCGGTGGTGGCTCGATCGTCAACATCACCTCCATCGCGTCGCGGCTGGGCGGCGGATTGCCCGGGTACGGGGGCTGCAAGGCAGCGCTGGAACACCTCACCGGCTGTGCCGCACTCGATCTCGCGGACCACAACATTGCGGTCAACGCGCTCGCGCCGTCCAAGCCCATCATGACGCCCGGCTTGTCCTACTACGCCCACGGTTTCGACGACGAGAGCACCGCCGAGGAATTCGCGCAGGCGGCACTCCAACTCGCGCGGGTGAGCCCGAGCGTGGTGACCGGCCGCACGATCGGGCACTTGCAGGTGCTCGACGGCAGCTTCTCGCCGTTCGCGGTGTAAGCCGTCGGGCGGTGTGCCGGCGGATGGGCGCGATGCCGATGGCGGCCTCTCCGACAACACCGCATCCGAGCGCGGCCCACGTGTACCGAACACATGTTCGATAATACAGTGGGTCGGCGACACGTCGTCGCGACTAGACCCGGGCAGCTCAACGCCACTAGCCTTCGGCTATGGGGCGCACGCCGCCACGGAACCTCCGCTGATGTTCGACAAGCCCACCACGCGGGTGGTGGCGCTGATCGCTCTGCTGATGCTGGTCGCCGCCGCGCTACGCGGGTATCTCCCGGCGCACCACGGCCGGCGCCTTACCGAGGCGAGCGCCAACAAGACTGCGCTGATGTTCCTCGTCGCCGCCATCGCGGCCACGCTGGCGCTGTTGGCTTTCTCGATCATTGCCAGACTGCGCGACCCGCGCACGGTAGCGCCCAGCGCCGGCGCGCTGCCCGACATGCTGGGCGGCGGCAGCGGCCGACCACGTTGGCGCGTGGTGCTGATCGCGCTCGGCGTGATCGCGGCCTGGCTCCTGGTCGCGATCTTAGTGTCACGGTTGTTCACGCCGCCGCAGGTCGGTCTTGATGCGCCGCAACCGGATTCGAGCCCGCCCCGGTCAGGCCCGGGCGGCACCCCGCAACCCAGACAACCGGCGCAACCAAGGGAAGATCCGGACATGCTCGGTCCGTTGCTTGCGTTCGTGCCGGTACTGCTGATGTTGTTCGTGGGCGGCTTCATCGCGTCACGCCGGCGTCGCCGTCCGGCCGCCACGCCGGTGCACCCCGAGGATCGCACCGAATCGCTGTCACCGGAAACCGCTTCGGAGTCACTGGTGCGAGCCGCCGAAGTCGGGCTGGCCGAAATGACGAACCTCAGCCGCGAACCCCGTGCGGCGATCATCGCCTGTTACGCGGCCATGGAGCGGGAATTGGCCAACGTCCCGGGCGCGGTGCCGCAGGAATTCGACACTCCCACTGAGGTGCTCGCCCGCGCGGTCGAACAGCGCGCGCTGCGGGCCGACAACGCCGTCCAATTGGTAAATCTTTTCGAGGAGGCTCGGTTCAGCAAGCATGTGATGGACGAAGGGCACCGCGAGGCAGCGGTGCGCATACTCGAACTCGTTCTCGACGAGATCACGCCGCGATCCGGCAGGCCCGTATGAAAAAGCTGTTAGCACTGGGCATTATCCTCATCGTCGGCATCGAGGTGCTGGCCCTGGTAGTGCAGGACCGCCGGTTCGTACTCGGGGCCGCCGGGGTGGCCCTGGCCCTGGTACTGCTCAACCTGCGCCGGGTCCTGGGCCATCCGCTCCAACCTGAAGTCGACCCGGATCCCGACGATCTCGGTGATTCGCTGCGTCGCTGGCTGGCCAATACTGAGACGACCATCCGGTGGTCTGAGTCCACCCGCGGGGATTGGGACCGGCACTTGCGCCCGATGTTGGCCCGGCGCTTCGAACTCACCACGGGACAACGACAGGCCAAAGACCCGGCGGCGTTCCGGGCGACCGGCGAGATGTTGTTCGGCCTAGAACTATGGGACTGGGTTAACCCCAACAACGTCGGGCGTGCCGCTGCCGGCCAACCGGGACCGGGCCGCGCGGCGCTGGAAGAGATTCTGCGAAGGTTGGAGAAGGTATGACGATGGAGCAACGATGACGACGCCGGCGGCGATGCCAGTTGGTACGACAAGTGCCCGATGCGAGGCGGTCCTCGACGAGATCGAACGCGTCGTCGTGGGGAAGCGCTTCGCCCTGACCCTCATCCTCACCGCCGTGTTGGCCCGGGGCCACGTCCTGATCGAAGACCTTCCCGGGCTGGGCAAGACGTTGATCGCGCGGTCGTTTGCGTCCGCGCTGGGCCTCGGATTCACCCGAGTGCAGTTCACGCCCGACCTGTTGCCGGCCGACCTGCTTGGTTCGACCATCTACGACATGCAGTCGGGGCGTTTCGAGTTCCGCCGCGGGCCGATCTTCACCAACCTGCTGCTCGGCGACGAGATCAACCGCACGCCCCCCAAGACGCAGTCGGCGCTGCTCGAGGCGATGGCCGAGGGACAGGTCAGCATCGACGGTCAAACGCACAAGCTGCCAACACCTTTCATCGTGCTCGCCACCGACAACCCAATCGAGTACGAGGGCACTTATCCGTTGCCGGAGGCTCAGTTGGACCGGTTCGCCATCCGGCTGGAACTGCGCTATCTCTCCGAGCAGGACGAGGCGGCGATGCTGCGCCGGCGGCTGGACCGGGGATCGGCGGAGGCGACGGTCAACGAGGTAGTCGACGCCCATGATCTGCTGAAGATGCGTGAATCGGTTGAGCAGGTCGCGGTGCACGAGGATGTGCTGCACTATGTGGTGTCGTTGGCCACCGCGACCCGGCGTCATCCGCAGGTCGCCGTCGGCGCCAGCCCACGCGCCGAACTCGACCTGGTTCAACTTGCCCGCGCCCGCGCTTTGTTGTTGGGCCGCGACTACGTGATCCCGGAAGACGTGAAGGCGCTCGCCGTCCCAGCCGTCGCCCACCGGATCACGCTGCGTCCGGAGATGTGGGTGCGCAAGATCCAGGGCGCCGACGTGGTCGGGGAATTGTTGCGGCGCCTGCCCGTTCCACGCGCCGATCATGGACCCACGTGATTGCCCATCGCGAAGTCGAGATCAGCTGGCGTGCATCGCACTTGACGCTGACCATCGCCACCTGCGCCGGGGTCGCGTTGGTCGCCGCGGTCATCGGTGGACGCTGGCAGCTCATCGCGTTCGCGGCGCCGCTGCTAGGCGTGCTGTGCTCGCTCAGTTGGCAAGCACCCGTCCCGACCATCAATGTGCACGCGGAGCCCGATTCGCAACGCTGCTTTGAGGACGAAGAAGTGCGGGTGCGGGTGTGGACCACCGCGGAATCCGGCTCGGCCGCCGTTGACCTCACGGTCTCGGCTGTCGAAGGGATGGAACTGGAAGATATCGAGACGCAGCCGCAGGCCAAAACGGTTGCCGCGGTGGCGAAACGGTGGGGCCGCTACCAAATCCGGGCGCGCATCGACGTCGTCGCGCGTGGCGGGCTGCTCAGCGGATCCGGAACGGTCGATGCCGCCGACGTCATCGTGTTTCCGCTGACGCCGCCACAATCGACATCGATCCCGCAGGTCGAGCTGCTCGATCGGTTGGGCGCCCACCTCACCCGGCACATCGGGCCCGGCGTGGAGTACGCCGACATCCGTCTCTATGTCCCGGGTGACCAATTGCGCGCGGTGAACTGGGCGGTGAGCGCGCGGCGCGGGCGACTGCACGTGACGCAGCGGTTGACCGACCGCGCCGCCGACGTGGTCGTGCTGATCGACACCTATCGCCAACCCGCAGGGCCCGCGACCGTGGCCACCGAACGCGTTGTGCGCGGCGCAGCCCAGGTGGTGCAGACCGCGCTGCGCAACGGGGATCGGGCCGGGATCGTCGCGCTCGGCGGAAACCGTCCCCGCTGGCTTGGCGCTGACATCGGTCAGCGCCAGTTCTATCGGGTACTCGACACCGTTCTGGACGCCGGAGGGCGATTCGAAACCACCACAGGCACCCTGGCTCCTCGCGCGGCAGTCCCGTCGGGAGCGATCGTCATCGCGTTCTCGACGCTGCTCGACACCGAATTCGCGCTGGCGCTGATCGACTTGCGCAAGCGCGGCCATGTGGTGGTGGCCGTGGACGTGCTGGACAGTTCTCCGTTCGAGGGTGAACAGGACCCGTTGGTGGTCAAGATGTGGGCGTTGCAGCGGGCGTCGATGTATCGCGACATGGCCACCGTCGGCGTAGACGTGCTGTCCTGGCCGGCGGATCGCGCACTAGAGCAGTCGATGGGCGCGCTTCCCGACCGGCGACTGCGGGTGCGGGGGCAGCTGGGGGCGAGGCGCTGACATGCGCGCCCAGTCCGGTCCCCGGATCTGCTCGGTGGCGTTCGGTCTGCTGATGGTGGCGGCGCCCGCCGTCGGAGCCCACGGGCTGCCGCTGGCGGCCGGAGCCGCTGCTGTGGTCGCTGTCGGGCTCGGAACGGTATTCCGTTCGGCGGCAACGATTGCCGTGCTGTTGGCCGTGACGATCATCGTGGCGGCGGATCCGTCCCATGTGCTCGCCGCGTTGTCGGGGCTGTGCGCGGCGGCCTACCTGGTGTGCCGGCACGCGTCCAGCGACGTCGTCACGGGAAGTTGGCCGACCATCGTCGCTGCCGTCGGATTCACCCTTGTCGGTCTAGTGGCGACGTCGTTCCCGCTACAGGTGCCCTGGTTGCCGTTGGTGGCCCCGCTGGCGGTTCTGGCGATCTACGTCCTGGCTACCCGCCCATTCCTGAATTAGTTCGGAGCGGCGATTCGATTCGTTTTGGTATCGGGTAGCGCACATTTGAATTTCGGCAATTTCCCCAACATTGGTTGTCGACCGTTCTACAGTTCGATCGTGGTGACTCAACAGAAAGGGACGCCCAGATGAGCTTCTTCGCGTTGCCGCCGGAGATCAATTCATCGCGGATGTTCGCCGGTGCTGGTCCGGCGCCGATGTTGGAGGCGGCGCTGGCCTGGGATGGGCTGGCACGGGAGTTGGCGACGGCGGCGGGGTCGTTTGCCTCGGTGACGTCGGACGTGGCGGGCCAGGCGTGGCAGGGCGCTGCAGCGACGAAGATGACGGCGGTAGCGGGGCGGTATGCGGGCTGGTTGAGTGAGGCGGCGGCGCGGGCGTCAGGGGCGTCGACGTCGGCGAAGGCGGTGGCGAGTGCGTTTGAGGCCGCGCGGGCCGCGACGGTGCATCCGCTGGCGGTGTCGGCGAACCGGAATGCGTTCGTGCGTTTGGTGGTGTCGAATCTTTTTGGTCAGAATGCGCCGGCGATCGCGGCTGCCGAGAGTTTGTATGAGGAGTTTTGGGCCGCCGATGTGGCGGCCATGGTGGGCTATCACGGCGGGGCGTCGGCGGCGGCCGCCGCGTTGTCGTCATGGGGTAACGGGCTGGCCGGTTTGCCAGGGTTGGGTCAGGTGGCGGCCTCGGCGGCTGCCAGCGCCGCCGCTATTCCTGCCGTGAACACCGGCGTGGGGAACATCGGGTCATGGAATCTGGGCGGGGGCAACAGCGGCTTCCTCAATTTCGGCAATGGCAGCACCGGCAACGTCAACCTGGGTGACGGAAACCTCGGCAATTTGAACCTCGGCGGCGGGAACTTCGGCTCCTACAACCTGGGTCTGGGCAACACCGGGTTCACCAACCTGGGCCTCGGGAACTTCGGTCGGCTGAACCTGGGCTTGGGCAACAGCGGGAACAACAACTTCGGGTTCGGCAATATCGACAATGGAAACTTCGGTGCCGCAAATACTTTCAACCCGATCACCGGCGCCGCTGGGACGAATTTCGGTAACGCGAATGCCGGCGCGTTCAACCTGGGCAGCGCCAACTTCGGTTCCAACAACGTCGGGTTCGGAAACAGAGGTGACTTCAACTTCGGATTCGGCAATCACGGCAATAACAACATCGGTTTCGGGCTCACCGGTGACAACCGGGTGGGTATCGGTGCGCTGAACGCGGGGATTGGAAACCTCGGTTTCGGCAACTCCGGTAACAATAATATTGGCTTCTTCAACTCCGGCAACGGCAATTTCGGCTTGTTCAATTCCGGCGACGGCAATTTTGGCTTCGGCAACGGCGGTAACACAAACACCGGCTTCTGGAACGCCGGCGACACCAACACCGGATTCGGGAACTCCGGCGTCCGGAACTTCGGCTTCGGAAACGCAGGCTCCGTCAACTTCGGGTTCGGTAACGCCGGCTCCATCAACATGGGCTTCGGGAACAGCGGCGCCAACAACACCGGTTGGTTCAACGCCGGCGACTTCAACACGGGCGCGTCGAACTCTGGTTCCACCAACACGGGTTACGGCAATGCCGGCGACGTCAACACCGGTCTTCTCAACGCGGGCGGCCTCAACACCGGTGTCGGTAGCGCGATCACCCCAGCGGGGGTGACGTCGTCCGGATTCGGCAACACAGGTACGGGCAGCTCCGGCTTCAACAACTCGGCCGACTTCTCGTCGGGCTTCCAGAACTCGGACGTTGGATTGGGTTTAGGCGGTATCTCGGGATTCAACAACACGAATTCGTTCACGACCGGCTTTAGTAACTCGGGCGTCAACAGTGTAGGTGTGGGGAACGTTGGCGACTTCAACGTTGGGCTCTCCAACTCCGGCCTGGCGAACTCCGGCATCGCGCACACCGGCGACTTCAACTCGGGCATCGGCCATTCGGGCAACAACAACGCGGGATTCTTCAACGCCGGTAACAATCAGGCGGGCTTTTTCGGTCGGGAGGGTGCGCCAGCGTCGCTGTTTGACCTGGGACCCCTAGCCCCTGTACTCGCGGCGCTGCCCGCACCGGCGGCACCTTTCACGCTGCCGGACCTCAACACGGGTCTGGGCAATCTCGGCACCTGGAACGTCGGTGGGGGTAATCAAGGCTCGTTCAACCTGGGTAGCGGCAACTTCGGCAACGTGAACCTGGGCGGCGGAAACATCGGCAATGCGAACCTTGGTAGCGGGAACTTCGGATTTGCCAACCTGGGCAACGGAAACATCGGCCACATTAACTTCGGCGACGGAAACTTCGGTCGCCTCAACTTCGGTAGCGGAAACGATGGCAGCGGAAACTTTGGCTTCGGTAATTTCGGCGACGGAAACTTCGGCGGCGGCAATAGCTTCAATCCCATCGATTTCAGTAACGGCAACAACATCGGCAGCGCCAACCGGGGCGCCTTCAACCTGGGCAGCGGCAACATCGGCTCGTCCAACGTCGGCTTCGGCAACAAGGGCTCGTTCAATTTTGGCTTCGGAAATAATGGCAACAACAATATCGGCTTCGGGCTGACGGGCGACAATCAGTTTGGCATTGGTGCGCTGAATTCCGGTATCGGAAACATGGGCTTTGGGAACTCCGGCAACAACAACATCGGCTTCTTCAATTCCGGCAACGGGAATTTCGGCTTCTTCAATTCTGGCGACGGCAACTTCGGCTTCGGGAACGCTGGTAACACGAACTCGGGCTTCTGGAACGCCGGCAGTATCAACACCGGTTTTGGGAACTCGGGTGGACTGAACTTCGGCTTCGGCAACGCCGGTAGCAACAACGTGGGCGTCGGTAACGCCGGTGGTGCCAACATGGGTTATGGGAACTCGGGCCTTGACAATATGGGCGCGTTCAATACCGGCGGCGCCCCCGGATCCGGCACCGGGCCCGGTCTGAACACCGGTTTCTTTAACTCCGGCAGCCTCAATACAGGTGCCGGTAACACGGGCGCGACGAATACCGGCTTTTTCAACGCGGGTGATCTCAACACCGGCGTCGGGAGTTCGATCACTCCGGTGGGCGTGACGTCGTCGGGCTTCGGAAACGCCGGCGTGGGCACCTCGGGATTCTTCAACACCGGTAACGGGAACTCCGGCTTCCAGAACGTCGGCGCCAACAGCTCGGGGTTCATGAATTCGGGCACCGGACACACCGGCTTGTTCAACACGGGCAGTGACAACACCGGAATCGCGAACTCCAACAGCTTCAACTACGGCATCGGTATCTCGGCGCCGCTGGGCGGCAGCTCAGGTGCTTTCCACACCGGGTCGGGTAGCTCGGGCGTCGGCAACGCGGGTGACAACAGTGCAGGCTTGTTCAACCAGGGGGACAACCAGGCGGGCTTCTTCGGCCAACCGTAAGTCGTGCCAGCGTTGGCTCACTGCGCAAACTGCGCCGCGCGCTCGGCGAGGTCGAGCACCGGTTGCGGCAGGATTCCCAGCAGCACCGTCACCACCGCGCACACGGCAATGGCCGCCTTGCTCAGCACCCCGGGCGCCATCACATGCGGTGTGTCGTCGGTGGGCTCGGTGAAGAACATCGACACGATCACCCGGACGTAGAAGTAGGCGGCCACCCCGCTCGAGATCACACCGATCACCACCAGCGGCACCGCGCCGCCCTGGGCGGCGCCCTTGAACACGGCGAACTTGCTGATGAATCCGCTCGTCAGCGGGATACCCGCGAACGCCAACAAGAACATCGAAAGCATCACGCCCACAATGGGAGAGCGCTGACCCAACCCAGCCCAGTGCGCAAGATCGGCGTCTTCGATGTCCTCGGAGTTACGGACCAGGCCGACGATAGCGAAGGCGCCGACGGTGCTGAAGCTGTAGGCGACCAGATAGAACAAGGTGCCCGACAAGCCCGCGGCGTTGTCGGCGATCACGCCAGTCAGGATGAAGCCGACATGCGCGACCGACGAATAGGCCAGCATCCGTTTGACATTGGTCTGGTTCACCGCGGTGATGGTCCCTACCGCCATGGTCAGGATCGAGATTCCCCACAACACCGGGCGCCACTCGTGGTGCAGCGGCGGCAGCGCGACGTAGACCACGCGCAGCAGGGCACCGAACGCCGCGACTTTGGTTGCCGCCGCCATGAAACCCGTGATCGGGGTGGGAGCGCCCTGGTACACGTCGGGGATCCACGAATGGAACGGCACCGCACCGACTTTGAACAGCAGGCCAACCGACAGCAGCGCGACACCAACCAGCGCCATCGACGTGTCGTCCTCTGCCGCAAGAGAATCCCTGATCGCGCCCAGCGTCAGCGTGCCGGTCGCGCCGTAGAGCAGTGCGAAGCCGTAGAGGAAGAACGCCGACGAGAACGCGCCCAGCAGGAAGTACTTCAACGACGACTCCTGCGACACCAATCGACGGTGCCGGGCCAGCCCGCACATCAGGTACAGCGGCAGCGACAGGACCTCCAACGCGACGAACATGGTCAGCAGGTCGTTGGAGGCGGGGAACACCATCATGCCGCCGACCGACAGCGTCAGCAGCGGGAATAGCTCCGTTTGGGCAACCCCGGCGCGTTCGGCCTCGTGCTCGGTGTCGCTGCCGGGCACCGCGGACGCTTGTGGGGTAAAGGAATCCAGGCCGGCGAACACCTTGCTCTTTTCGGCGGTTCTGGGCGCCGGAACCGGTCGCTGACTGCGCTCGGCGACGAAGATCACCGCCAGCACCGAAACCAGCACGATGGTGCCTTGCAGGAACAGCGTGGGCCGGTCCACCGCCAACGCTCCGAGCACCGCACGGCGCCCTTCGGCCGGGACCGACTTGGCCACCGCGATGACCGCGACGAACGCCGCGGCCAGCCCGCCGAGGGCCAGCACCACCTGCGCGCCATAGCGAAGCCGCCGCGGCAGGAACGCTTCGACCAGCACGCCGATCACCGCGATACCGAACACGATGAACATCGGGGACAGCAGGAAGTACTCGATGCTGGGGCTGGGCAGCGTCATTGGTGCGGTCCTTCGGCTTTCCTGGGTGCGCCGGCCATCGGGCCGCGAATGGGCACAGTTGGCGCCGGATCATGCTGACCGATGGTGGTCATGGTGTTCTCGACCGCCGGGTTGATGACGTCCAGCACCGGCTTGGGGTAGACGCCGAGCACGAACAACAGGGCCATTAGCGGCGCGACGACGATCATCTCGCGCCCCACCAGATCGCGAATCTTCTCGTTCCCCGTGGCGACCGGGCCGGTCATCATGCGCTGGTAGAGCCACAGCATGTAGATGGCCGCCAGCACCAGCGCGGTCACCCCGAAGGCCGCGGCCACCCAGTAGCGGTTGAAAGTGCCCAGCAATACCAGGAATTCGCTGACGAACGGCGCCAGGCCGGGTAGCGACAGGGTGGCCATGCACGAGACGAGGAAGGTGCCGGCCAGGATCGGTGCCACCTTCTGTACGCCGCCGTAATCCGCGATGTTGCGGCTGCCGCCGCGGGAGACCAGGAAACCAGCAATCAGGAACACCGCCGCCGTGGAGATGCCGTGGTTGAGCATGTACAGCGTCGAGCCGCTCTGGCCCTGGGTGGTCATCACGAAGATGCCGGCAATGATGAACCCGAAGTGGGAGATCGACGTGTAGGCGATCAGGCGCATCATGTCGGTCTGGCCGATCGCCACAATCGCGCCGTAGATCACGCCGATGATGGCAAGTGTGACGATCGCCGGACGGAAATATGCTGAGGCGTCGGGGAATAGCTGCAGGCAGTAGCGCAGCATGCCGAAGGTGCCGACCTTATCCATCACCGCGGTGATCAGCACCGCGGTGGCCGGGGTGGATTCCACCGCGGCGTCGGGCAGCCAACGGTGCAGCGGCCACAGCGGAGCCTTGATCGCGAACGCGAACATGAAGCCCAGGAAAATCGCCTTGAACGCCGCCGGTTCCACACCGCCATAACGGCCGGCCTTGACGTCGTTCACGATTCGGACGAAATCGAAGGTGCCGCCGCCATGCTGGCTGGTGACCACGTATAGGCCGATCACCGCCGCGAGCATGATCAACCCACCGAACAGGTTGTACAGCAGGAACTTCACCGCGGCCCGCGAACGGTCCTTGCCCTGCCCGAACCCGCCGATCAGGAAGTACATCGGGATGAGCATCGCCTCGAAGAAGACGTAGAACAGCAGCACGTCCAGGGCCACCACGGAGATCAGCACCATCGACTCGATGGCCAGCGTCAGGGCAACATAGGCGTGCACGCCGCGCGGGTTGGGCTCGCCACCTGACGATCGCAAGCGCAGCGAAGCCGGGCGCTGCGGGTCGTCAGCATCGCCCGAGTCGTTCCAGCCGGCCACCAGCAGCAACGGGATCAGCACCGTGGTCAGCACCACCAGGATCAGCGCGATGCCGTCCACACCCAGGGAGTAACCGGCGCCGAAAGCCGGTATCCAGGTGCGTTTTTCGACGAACTGGTAGGTGTCGCCGCCGGGCTTGAATCCGACGGCCACCACGATCGACACCGCCAACGTCGCGACGGCGACCACCAGGCCGGTCCACTTGGCGAGCCGACGCAGGTCCGGCGGCAACAGAATGATCAGCACCGCACCGGCCAGCGGCACCAACCACAGCACACTCAGCCACGGGATGTTGGTGGTCACCACAGGTTCACCACCAACAGTGCGCCGGCCACCAGGGCCGCACCCGCCAGCATCGACAACGCGTAGTTGCGGGCGAAGCCGGTTTGTAAGCCTCGCAACCGATTTGATGTCCGGCCCACCAGTGCGGCCAGCCCGTTGACCGAGCCGTCCACCCCGGAGTTGTCGACGGCGACCAGCCTGCCCGTCAGGTGCGCACCCGGGCGCATGAAGACCTCCTCGTTGAAGGCATCGCCGTACGCGTCGGCGCGTGCGGCCGTCGTCAAGACCGAGACCTGAGCCGGGGCCACCCGCGGAATCTCCGCCCTGCCGCCGTACATGCGGTAGGCCACCGCGATGCCGACGACCACCACGCCGAGCGCCAGCGAGGTGCTGACCCAGGCCGGCGCGACGTGCGCGGTCTCCTCATGCGTGCCGACGACGGGTTCAAGCCAGTTTTTCAGCGTGCCGCCGATCGCGAACAGGCCGCCGGAGAACACCGAGCCGACCGCCAGCAGAATCATCGGCCACGTCATCAGGGCGGGTGCCTCGTGCGGATGCGAGCTTGGGGCCCAGCGCTTTTTACCGAAGAACGTCATCAGCATCACGCGGGTCATGTAGAAGGCGGTGATGCCCGCCCCCAGCAGAGCGGCCCCGCCGAGCACCCAACCCCGGGTGCCGCCGGCGCCCAGCGCGGCTTCGATGATCGCGTCCTTGGAGAAGAAGCCCGCGAACGGTGGCACCCCGATGATGGCGAGGTAGCCCAGGCCGAACGTCACGAACGTGACCGGCAGGGCCTTGCGTAGCCCGCCGTAGCGGCGCATGTCCTGCTCCTCATGCATGGCGTGGATGATCGATCCGGACCCAAGGAACAGGCCGGCCTTGAAGAAGCCGTGGGTGAGCAGATGCATGATCGCGAACGCGTAGCCGGCCGGGCCGAGACCGGCGGCCAGCACCATGTAGCCGATCTGGCTCATCGTGGAAGCGGCCAGCGCCCGCTTGATGTCGTCCTTGGCGCAGCCGATGAACGCCCCCAGCATCAGGGTGACGGCGCCGACGATGACGACGGCCAGCTGTGCGCCGGGGGCCAGGTTGAACACCGGGTTGGACCGCACGATGAGGTAGACACCGGCGGTCACCATGGTGGCGGCGTGGATCAGCGCCGACACCGGAGTGGGGCCCTCCATCGCGTCACCCAACCAGGCCTGGAGCGGAACCTGGGCCGATTTGGCGCAGGCCCCCAACAACAACAGCAACCCCATCGCGTTCAACACGCCTTGACTGGCCCCAGGCGCCCCCGCGAACACGCCGCTGTAGGAGACGGTGCCGAACGTGGCGAACATCAGGAACATGGCCAGTGCCAGGCCGGCGTCGCCGACCCGGTTCATCACGAACGCCTTCTTGGCCGCCGTGGCCGCCGAGGGCTTGTGGTACCAGAAGCCGATCAACAGGTAGGACGCCAAACCGACGCCCTCCCAGCCCACGTAGAGCAACACATAGTTGTCGGCGACCACGAGCAGCAGCATCGAGGCCAGGAACAGGTTGAGGTAGCCGAAAAACCTTCTGCGGTCTTCGTCTTCGGCCATGTAGGCGATCGAATAGATGTGGATCAGCGACCCGACGCCGGAGATCAGGAGCACGAAACACATGGAGAGCTGATCGATCTGCAGCCCGAAGTCGACCTGTAGCTGTCCTACCGGCATCCAGGTGAACACCTTCTGATGGATGACACGGTCGTCGGAGCTACGGCCGAGCAGGTCGGCCAGCAACGTCGCACCCACGCCGAACGCCGAGAGGGCGGCCGCAGTGCCCAGCCAGTGGCCCCACGCGTCGGTGCGTCTACCGCCGAACAGCAGGATCGCAGCACCCGCCAGCGGCAGTGCCACCAGCAGCCAGGTGTAGTCAATCATCTTGGCGTTCTCAGCCTTTGAGTAGATTCGCGTCGTCGACCGACGCCGATTTGCGGGCACGGAAAATCGTCATGATGATGGCCAGGCCGATGACGACCTCGCACGCGGCGACCACCATGGTGAAGAACGCGATCATCTGTCCGTCGAGCTTGCCGTGCAGCCTCGCGAAGGTGACGAACGCCAGGTTGACGGCGTTGAGCATCAACTCCACGCACATGAACATGACGATCGCGTTGCGCCGCAGCAGCACACCAGAAGCGCCGATGGTGAACAGCAGCGCCGAAAGATACAGGTAGTTCGCCGGATTCACGACAAACCTCCTTTCGGGCCCCCTGCGACGGCTTCCGGTGAGGGCGTGTGCAGGCCGTCGGCTCCGCGGGTCCGCAGGATCTTGGAGACCGACAGTTCCGAGTACGAGCCGTCGGGCAGCAGTGCGGCCACGTCGACGGCGTTGTGCCGGGCGTAGACGCCGGGGTTGGGCAGCGGGGTTGGGTGACCGCCCCCGCCGAGACGGAAGCGTTCTTCGGAGAGCTCACGTTGGGTCTTTCGGCGCTCGAACCGCTCCCGGTGCGCCAGAATCATCGCCCCGACCGCGGCGGTGATCAGCAGCGCGCTGGTCAATTCGAAAGCCCACAGGTAGCGCGCGAAGATCAGCGCAGCAAGCCCTTCGACGTTGCCGTTGGCGTTGGCGGCGGTCAGTCCGGAGAAGCCGCCGCTCGCCACATTGCCGATCCCGGCGATCAGCGCGACGCCGAACCCGACGCCGGTGATCACCGCGGCGACGCGCTGCCCGCGCAGGGTTTCCTTCAGCGATTCCGCGGAGTCAACACCGATCAGCATCAGCACGAACAGGAACAGCATCATCACCGCGCCGGTATAGACCACCACCTGCACGACCCCCAGGAACAGCGCATCCTGGGCCATGTAGAACACCGCCAGGATGAGCATCGTCATGGCCAGGTACATCGCCGAGTAGACGGCGTTGACCGCCAGCACCACCCCGAGTGCGCCGACAACCGCCAGCGTGCCCAACACCCAGAACATCGCCGCCTCGCCGGTGGAGGTGCGGACGATGGTGTCCGCTGCCAGCGTCGTGATCATCGGGTTTCCTGACTTTCGCGCAGGCCGTGGGCCGTTATGTTGCCCAGGTAGTAGTCCTGGTCGGTGGCGCCTTCGGCCCGCGGGTGCGGTGGCTGCGTCATCTCCGGGAGCAGTGGCGCCAGCAGCCGGTCTTTCTCGTAGATCAGGTCCGCGCGGTTGTCGTCGGCCATCTCGTAGTCGTTGGTCATGGTCAACGCGCGGGTGGGGCAAGCCTCGACGCACAACCCGCACCCGATGCAGCGCAGGTAGTTGATCTGGTAGACCCGGCCGTAGCGTTCTCCCGGCGAAAACCGTTGCTCCGCAGTGTTGTCCGCGCCCTCGACATAGATCGCGTCGGCCGGGCAGGCCCAGGCACACAGCTCGCAGCCGATGCACTTCTCCAAGCCGTCGGGGTACCGGTTGAGCTGATGACGGCCGTGGTAGCGCGGTGCCACCGGGCCGGGCTTCTCCGGATACTCCTCGGTGATGTTCTTTTTGAACATTGACCCGAAGGTCACCCCAAAGCCGGCCAGGGGCTCTAGCAGGCGCCCAAAAATGTTAGCCATGTGCCTTCTCCTTGCTCGCACCTACTGGCCGTTCGAGTGTTCGCTCGAGCCTTGTCGGAGGCAGTGGTGGTGTCGGGAATGCCGGTTGCGCTGCGGCAACACTGTCGGCGTAGAGCTGCTGCTTGCGCCGCTTGCGGGGGCTGGGCGCGCTGAACGGTTTTCGCAGCGTCAGGATCAACGCCACGGCGAAGACGAGGCTGCTCACCACCAACAGGGTGGTCCAGTGCTCATAGCCCTGGTTGCGCAGGCTTCGGATGACGGCCGCGATCATGATCCACACCAGCGACACCGGGATCAGCAGCTTCCAGCCCAGTGACATGAACTGGTCATAGCGGAACCGGGGCAGGGTGGCCCGCAGCCAGAAATAGATGAACAGGAAGGTCCACATCTTGGCGGTGAACCAGAGCACCGGCCACCAGCCGGAGTTGGCGCCATCCCACATGTTCAGCGGCCACGGGGCGTGCCAGCCGCCGAAGAACAGGGCGGTGGCCAGTGACGACACCGTCATCATGTTGATGTACTCGGCCAGCATGAAAATCGCGAACTTCAGCGAGGAGTACTCGGTGTGGAAACCGGCGACCAACTCGCCCTCGGCTTCCGGCAGATCGAAGGGCGCCCGGTTAGTCTCGCCCACCATCGAGATGAGGTAGATCACGAACGACGGCAGCAGCAGGAACACGTACCACACTCGGTCCTGGGCGGCCACAATCTGCGACGTGGACATCGAGCCCGCGAACAGGAACACCGCCGCGAAGGACAACCCCATCGCCACCTCGTAGGAGATGACCTGCGCGGTCGAGCGCACCCCACCCAACAGGGGGTAGGTGGATCCCGACGCCCACCCGCCGAGCACGATGCCGTACACGCCGATGGCCGACAGCCCCAGGATGAACAGCACCGCGACCGGAAGGTCGGTCAGCTGCAAGGGTGTCCGGTGACCGAACACCGACACCTCGGGGCCGAACGGGATGAACGCGAATGCGGTGAACGCGGGGATCGCCGAGATGGCCGGCGCCGCGAAGTACACGAACCAGTCGACGCCCTTGGGGGTGATGCTCTCCTTGAGCGCCAGCTTGATGCCGTCGGCGAGGCTTTGCAGGGTGCCCCACGGTCCCGCCCGGTTGGGGCCGGGCCGCAACTGCATCCAACCGAGGATCTTGCGCTCAGCCAGGATCGCCACCAGCACATTCAGCATCAGGAACACGAAGATGGCCAGCGCCTTGCCCAGGACAAGCCACCACGGGTCATGTCCGAAGGCGGTCAAACCGTTCATCCCGATACCCCAACCTTCACCAAAGCGCCCAAGGTGACGCCCAATTCCTGATGCACCGCCGAACCCGGTGAGTTCAGCGGCAGCCACACCACTCGGTTTGGCATATCAGTCACGTTGAGCGGCAGAGTAATTGAGCCGCGGTCGGTGCTGACGGTCACCGGCTCACCGTCGGTGGCGCCGATCTCGGCCGCGGTGTCGGCTGACAACCGGACCACGGGTTGCCGTGCGGTGCCCGCCAGGTGCGGTTCGCCGTCCTGTCCGCGACCTGCATCCAGCAGCAACCGCCAGCCGGTCAGTACCGCCTCGCCGGCCTGGGGTTGCGCGGCGAACGCGGGCTCGACGCCGGGGCCGGTAGCACGCGTGCCGTCCCAGGTGCCCAATGCCGACAGTTCCTCGCGCGCCGATTCGACCGTCGAGCAATTCAGCTGGATGCCCAACTCGTCGGCGAGCGTGTCGAGCACCCGGTGGTCGGATTGGCTGGCTTGCAGCATGCTGCCCTTGAATGCCGGTTCGAACCCGCGGTAGCGGCCCTCCCAGTTGACGAAGGCACCGGCCTTCTGCGTGGTCGGGGCGACCGGAAACACGACGTCGGCACGCTCGGTGACCGCGCTCTGCCGCAGTTCCAGGCTGACGACGAACGGCGCCGCGTCCAGGGCGGCCAGCACCGCGTCCGGGTCGGCGAAGTCACCGGGTTCGATCCCGCCGACCAACAGCGCGCCCAAGCTACCGTCGGTAGCGGCGGCCAGGATGCCGTCGACGTCGCGTCCAGGCGCGGAGGGCAATTCGTCGACGTGCCAGGCGGCGGCGACCTGTGACCGTGCGGTGTTGTCGGCGACCGGTCGGCCGCCGGGCAGCAGTGCGGGCAGAGCTCCGGCTTCCAGCGCGCCGCGTTCCCCGGCCCGTCGCGGCACCCAGGCCAGCCGGGCACCGGTCGAGTCGGCCAAGGCGGCCGCGGCGGACAACCCGCCGGGCACCGTGGCCAGCCGTTCACCGACCATGATGACCGCGCCGGGTGTGCTCAACAGCTCGCCGACTTCACCGGTCGCCACGCCGTCCAGTGCCGCGGGCTCGGCGCCGGGCGCGGTCTGCAGCAGCCGGCCCGACATCTTGTCCAGGGCACCGGTGGCGAACGGCGCGATCGCATATACCGCAACGCCGTTCTTGCGCGCTGCCTTGCGTAACCGCAGGAACACGATCGGCGATTCGTCTTCCGGCTCGAATCCGACCAGCAGCACCACCGGCGCAGCTTCCAGGTCGGCGTAGCTGACGCTGACCGGGCGGCCGGCGATACGGGCCGCCAGGAAGTCCGCTTCCTCCGCCGACTGCGGGCGGGCTCGGAAGTCAATATCGTTCGTGTTCAGGACGATTCGCGCGAACTTGGCGTAGGCGTAGGCGTCCTCCCAGGTGACCCGGCCACCGACCAGCACGCCGGTGCGGCCGCGGGCGGCCTCAAGTCCCTGCGTCGCTGCCACGATCGCGTGCGCCCACGACGCCGGTGCCAGTTCGCCGTCGGTACCTCGGATCAGGGGAGTGGCGATCAGGTCCGGCTGGGTGGCGTAGGTGAACGCCCACCGGCCCTTGTCACAGTTCCACTCCTCGTTGACTTCCGGGTCGTCGCCGGCCAGGCGACGCATCACCTTGCCGCGACGGTGGTCGGTGCGCTGCGCGCATCCGGACGCGCAGTGCTCACAGACGCTGGGGCTGGACACCAGGTCGAACGGGCGGGCCCGGAACCGGTAGGACATCCCGGTCAGCGCACCGACCGGGCAGACCTGCACGGTGTTGCCGGAGAAGTAGGAGTCGAACGGTTCGTTGGCGTAGATGCCGACCTGCTGCAGCGCGCCGCGCTCCTGCATGTCGATGAACGGATCACCGGCGATCTGGTTGGAGAACCGGGTGCAGCGGGCGCACAGGATGCAGCGCTCGCGGTCCAGCAGCACCTGCGCGGAGATGTTGATCGGTTTGGCGAAGGTGCGCTTGACGTCGGTGAAGCGAGATTCCGCTCGCCCGTTGGACATTGCCTGGTTCTGCAGCGGGCACTCCCCGCCCTTGTCGCACATCGGGCAGTCCAGCGGGTGGTTGATCAGCAGCAGCTCCATGACGCCGTGCTGGGCCTTGTCGGCCGCCGGTGAGGTGAGTTGGGTGCGCACCACCATGTCGTCGGTGCATACCGTGGTGCATGACGCCAGTGGCTTGCGTTGGCCCTCGACCTCGACCAGGCACTGCCGGCAGGCGCCGACCGGGTCGAGCAGCGGGTGGTCGCAGAACCGGGGGATCTGGATGCCCATCAGCTCGGCCGCCCGAATGACCAGAGTTCCCTTCGGAACGCTGATTTCGGCGCCGTCGATGGTCAGCGTCACCATTTCCGGCGGCGCCACCCGGTTTTCGGCGTCGGCCGTTTGGGTCATACGGTCACTCCGTCCAAGGTAAGCATCGAGTCTCGGGGATCGAAGGGACAGCCACCGGTCTCGACGTGGGCGATGTATTCGTCGCGGAAGTGCTGGATCGACGACATCACCGGGCTGGCGGCGCCATCTCCCAACGCGCAGAACGACTTTCCGAGGATCGAATCGGAGATGTCCAGCAGTTTGTCGAGGTCCTCGCGGGTGCCCTGACCGTTTTCCAAGCGTGCGTAGATCTTGTCCAGCCAGAAGGTGCCCTCCCGGCACGGCGTGCATTTCCCGCAGGATTCGTGCATGTAGAACTCGGTCCAGCGACGCACCGCCCGTACCACGCAGGTGGTTTCGTCGAAGATCTCCAAAGCTTTGGTGCCCAGCATCGAGCCCGCGGCACCAACTCCTTCATAATCCAACGGCACGTCGAGGTGCTCGTGGGTCAGCAGCGGAGTCGAGGAGCCACCCGGCGTCCAGAACTTCAGCCGATGCCCGGCCCGGACCCCGCCGGCGTAATCGAGCAACTCGCGCAGCGTGATGCCCAACGGAGCCTCGTACTGTCCGGGCCGGGTGACGTGCCCGGACAGCGAATACAATGTGAAGCCAGGCGATTTGTCGCTGCCCATGGACCGGAACCAGTCCACTCCGTTGAGGATGATCGGCGGGACGCTGGCGATGGTCTCGACATTATTGATCACGGTGGGACAGCCGTAGAGGCCGGCGACCGCGGGAAACGGCGGCCGCAGCCGTGGCTGTCCGCGCCGGCCTTCCAGCGAGTCGAGCAGGGCGGTCTCCTCGCCGCAAATGTAAGCGCCTGCTCCAGCGTGCACCACCAACTCCAGGTCGAATCCGCGGTCGCCGATGTTGCGCCCCAGATAGCCGGCGGCGTACGCCTCGGCCACCGCGTTCTGCAGGCGGCGCAGCACGGGCACCACCTCACCGCGCACGTAGATGAACGCGTGGCTGGCCCGGATCGCGTAGGAGGCGATGATGACGCCTTCGATGAGCACGTGCGGGGTAGCCAGCATCAACGGAATGTCTTTACAGGTACCGGGTTCCGATTCATCGGCATTGACCACCAGGTAGTGTGGCTTGGCCGCGGGCCCCTTGTCGCCCTGCGGTATGAACGACCACTTGGTCCCGGTGGAGAAGCCCGCGCCGCCACGTCCGCGCAGCCCGGAGTCCTTGACGGTCGCGATCACGTCGTCGGGATCCATGCCCAGGGCCTTCTTCATGGCCCGATAGCCGTCATGGCGTTCATAGGTCGCCAGCGACCAGGACTCCGGGTCGTCCCAGTAGCGGCTGATGACTGGGGTCAAAGGTGTTGTCATGCTTGGCCTTCCGGGCCGGGGGGAGCCTGCATGTCGTTCTCCTGAGCCACCCGCAGCCCGGCCAGGGTGGCCGCGCCGGGACCGCCCTGCCCTTCGTCGGGACGCTCGTCGCGGAATCCGGCCAGGATGCGCGACGTCTCGCGGAACGTGCACAGCGGCGCGCCACGGGTCGGCAGCACCGGCTGACCGGCGCGCAGCGAGTCGACGAGGTCGCGGGCGGAGTCGATGGTCTGGTTGTCGTAGAACTCCCAGTTGACCATCACCACCGGCGCGTAGTCGCACGCCGCGTTGCACTCGATGTGCTGCAGCGTGACCGAGGAGACCGAGCCGTCCTCGGTGGTCTCGTCGTTGCCGACGCCGAGGTGCTCCTTGAGGTCGGCGAAGATCGCGTCACCGCCCATCACCGCGCACAGCGTGTTGGTGCACACACCGACCAGATAATCCCCGGTGGGACCGCGCCGGTACATGGTGTAGAAGCTGGCGACCGCGGATACCTCGGCGCCGGTCAGATCCAGCTGCTGTGCACAGAATTCGAGACCGGCCGGGGTCAGGTAAGAGTCTTCGCCCTGGACCAGGTGCAGCAACGGCAGCAACGCCGACCGCTTGTTCGGGTACTTGGCGACGATCTCCTTGGCTTCCACCTCCAGCCGCGCCCGCACCTCGGGCGGATACGACTGCGGCGCACCCTCGACCACGAACTGGCTGGGCTCCTCCGGCGGCGGACCAAGCCGCAGGAAAACCCGCTCGCCGTTTACCTGGGGCTCACTCATCGGTCCACTCCGCCCATCACCGGGTCGATGCTGGCGACCGCGGTGATCAGGTCGGCGACCATGCCGCCTTCGCACATCGCGGCCACCGACTGCAGGTTGGTGAACGACGGATCCCGGTAGTGCACCCGGTAGGGGCGGGTTCCGCCGTCGCTGACCATGTGTACGCCGAGTTCGCCACGCGGTGACTCCACCGCCACGTACACCTGGCCGGCCGGAACCCGGATGCCCTCGGTCACCAGCTTGAAGTGGTGGATCAGGGCTTCCATCGAGCTGCCCATGATCTTGGCGATGTGTTCCGGGGAGTTACCCATGCCGTCGGGGCCGACGGAAAGGTCGGCGGGCCAGGCGATCTTGCGATCTTCGACCATTGTCGGGCCGGGTTTCAGCTTGTCCAGACACTGCTCGACGATCTTGATCGACTCCCACATCTCGTTGACGCGAATCATGTAGCGCCCGTAAGCATCACATGTGTCCTCGGTGATCACGTCGAAGTCGTAGTTCTCATATCCGCAGTACGGTTCGCTCTTGCGTAGATCGTGCGGCAGCCCGGTGGCGCGCAGGATCGGTCCGGTGATGCCCAGGGCCATGCACCCGGTCAGATCCAGGTAGCCGACGTCCTCGGTGCGGGCTTTCCAGATCGCGTTCTCGTTGAGCAGCTCACCCATCTGGCGCAGCGGCACTCGCAGTTCCTTGAGGGCGGCCCTAATGTCGTCGACCCCGTTGGGCGGCAGGTCCTGGGCCAGGCCGCCTGGCCTGATGTAGGCACTGTTCATCCGCAAACCGGTGATCTTTTCGAAGAGGGTGAGCACGATCTCGCGAGCCCGGAAGCCGACGAACATCGGCGTCATGGCACCCAATTCCATACCGCCGGTGGCCAATGCGACCAGGTGCGACGAGATGCGGTTCAGCTCCATCATCATCACCCGGATGATGTTGACCCGCTCCGGGATCTCGTCGGTGACGCCGAGCAGCTTCTCCACGCCCAAGCAATATGCGGTCTCGTTGAAAAACGGTGCCAGGTAGTCCATGCGGGTGACGAAGGTGACGCCCTGCGTCCAATACCGGTATTCGAGGTTCTTCTCGATTCCGGTGTGCAGGTAGCCGATTCCGCACCGCGCCTCGGTGACCGTCTCACCCTCGATCTCGAGGATCAGCCGGAGCACCCCGTGGGTGGACGGGTGCTGGGGTCCCATGTTGACGACGATGCGTTCGCCGGGATCGGCTTTGCGGGCGGCATCGACGACCTTGTCCCAGTCCTGACCGCCGGCGACCACCAGGGTTTCGGTTGTGCTCATCAGTTATAACCCCTGCGCTCATCGGGTGGGGGGATCTGCGCACCCTTGTATTCGACCGGGATGCCGCCCAGCGGGTAGTCCTTGCGTTGCGGGTGCCCGTGCCAGTCGTCCGGCATTTCGATCCGGGTCAGCGACGGGTGGCCGTCGAAGATGATGCCGAAGAAGTCGTAGGTCTCTCGCTCATGCCAGTCATTGGTCGGGTATACCCCGAACAGCGACGGGATGTGCGGATCACTATCGGGCGCAACGACTTCCAGCCGTAGCCGGCGATTGTGCGTGATCGACTTCAGCGGGTACACGGCGTGCAGTTCTCGGCCCGTCTCGTTGGGGTAGTGCACCCCGTTGACGCCCAGACACAGCTCGAAGCGCAATTCCGGCTCGTCCCGCAGCCTTTGCGCTATCTGCGGTAGCAGATCCCGGCGTACGTAAAGGGTCAACTCGTCGCGGTACACCACGACCTTCTCGATCGCCTCGTCGAAGGCGATGCCTTCGCGGTCCAGCGCCTCGGCCAATCGGTCGGCGATGTCATCGAAGTAACCGCCGTAGGGACGGGGACTTTCGCCGGGCAGCGCGATTTCGCGCACCAACCGTCCGTAGCCGGAGGTGTCGCCGGTTCCGCGCACGCCGAACATGCCGCGGCGCACGTTGATGACCTCTTGCCCTTCTGGCGGCAAGTCGGCACCCGGTGTCAGGCTTGCGCCCTGGGGGTCCTGCTCCGGTGAGCTCATCGAAGCAGTCCGCGCATCTCAATCGTCGGCCGGGCCGTCATGGCTGCCGCTTCGGCTTCGGCGATGGCCTTCTCCCGGTTGACGCCCAGCGGCATCTCCTGAATCTTCTCGTGCAGCTTCAGGATTGCGTACAACAGCATCTCTGGCCGCGGGGGGCAGCCGGGCAGGTAGATGTCCACCGGCACCACGTGGTCGACGCCCTGCACGATCGCGTAGTTGTTGAACATCCCGCCCGACGAGGCGCACACGCCCATCGCCAGCACCCATTTCGGCTCGGCCATCTGGTCGTAGATCTGCCGCAGCACCGGCGCCATCTTCTGGCTGACCCGGCCCGCGACGATCATCAGATCCGCCTGCCGCGGCGTCGCGGAGAACCGCTCCATACCGAAACGGGCGATATCGAACCTCGGCCCGGCGGTCGCCATCATCTCGATCGCGCAGCAGGCCAACCCGAATGTCGCCGGCCACAGCGAGTTCTTGCGGACATAGCCCGCAACCTTCTCGACTGTCGACAGCAGGATCCCGCCGGGTAACTGTTCTTCCAGTCCCACGTCTTACCTACCTCAATCCCACGTCAGGCCGCCGCGGCGCCACACATACGCGTAGGCCACGAAAACCGTGAGCATGAATATGACCATCTCGACAAGTGCAAAAGTCCCCAGCGAGTCGAAGCTCACCGCCCACGGATAGAGGAACACGATTTCAATATCGAAGACGATAAACAACATTGCGGTCAGGTAATACTTCACCGGGAAGCGCTGCCCGCTCGCGGCGTGCGGTCCGCGGAACCCCGTCTCGGTGGGCTCGATCCCACACTCGTAAGCCTCCAGCTTCGACCTGTTGTATCGGGTCGGACCGGTGATGCTGGCGAGGAAGACCGAACCTATGGCGAAGGCGGCGGCAATACCGCCCAGCACCAGGATGGGTAGATAGGCGTTCACTTGCTCCACGTTTCCGTCGTAATGGGCTGCCGACAGCGACCAGGAGGCCGGGGCGGTCAGCCCAAGAACCTGGTGTGACGGACCGGGCCTGTGGGCCGTCACAGTGACCTTCAACATAGTCGCGCGACGGCCGGAGCACATGTCCGGGGTCAAGCTCGGTCACTGAGGGTGCGACTCGCGGCGAGAGCGGGGCTGGCAGATACCTAGCCGAGCGAAATACGATGGATCTGCGCGACGACCTGACGCTTGGAGCACTTGTTGTTACTGTTGACCTGGTTCGCTGCGGAGTTCTTGCAAGGTCAGCGCAGCTGGCCGATGTTTTCTGGGCCGATCTGGGAGGACGGGGTCTGTGAGTTTTTTTACACTGCCACCCGAAATCAACTCGCTGCGGATGTTCCTCGGCGCGGGAAGTGCGCCGATGTTACAGGCGGCGGCGGCCTGGGACGGGCTGGCTGCCGAGTTGGGGACAGCGGCCCAGTCGTTCGGGTCGGTGATCTCGAACCTGGCAGGACAAGCCTGGCAGGGTGCTGCGTCGGCAGCCATGGCGGCCGCGGCCGCGCCTTACGCAGGCTGGTTGGCTGCAGCCGCGGCGCAGTCTCAGGGTGCGGCCGGGCAGGCGCTCGCGGTGGTCAGTGCTTTTGAGGCGGCCCAGGCAGCCACCATTCACCCGGGTGCGGTGGACGCCAACCGCAACGCATTCGTAAAGCTGGTGATGACGAACCTGTTCGGCCAGAATGCGCCGGCGATCGCGATGGCCGAGAGCATCTACGAGGAGATGTGGGCCCAGGACGTCTCCGCGATGGCTAGCTACTACTCAGGGGCGGCGGCCGCCGCCGCGCAGGTGGTGCCGTGGCAGTCGGTGCTGCAGAGCTTCCCGGCCCTTGCCGGCGGTATTGCCGGCGGGATCAGCGCCGCGGCCAGCGGTGGCGGCACCGCCGCTGCCGGTGTTGGTGGTGCGAGCACCGGCGGAACTGCCGCGCCCGGAACCACCGGAACCACCGGAACCGAGGGCGCTGCTGCCGCCGGCGGCGGCGGTGGAGGCGGTGTGGGCAGCGCTGACAGTGGACTCGCGCCGGCCGCCTACACCGGTGGCGACGCGGGTGCCTACACGGGCGGCACCGCGGCCGGAACCGATGTCGGCAGCGCGGCGGCCACCACCGCGAACTCCGGCGTGGCCAGTCCGGGTGTTGGGGGCTTCGGCATGATGCCGATGCCAATGCCCATGGGGGGAATGACCCGAAGCGCCGGTCTGCTCGGCGACGGCCCGTCGATGCCGGTGCCAGCCAAAGCCGAGGAGAAGGACGAAGAGGCCCTCGCAGCCCAGAAAGCAGCCCAGGAAGCAGCAGAGGAAGCCGAAGTCACTGCGGAGGCTGCGGAAACGCCGGAGGCGGAAGTGCCGGGCATGAGCGTGCTGCCCACCACGGCTCCCGACGTCGCGGCGGCGGCAGCCCCGGGCGAAGCGAAGCAGGCTCCGCGGACATCCGGTGCGTCGAGGATTCCGGCGTCGGGATTCCGCGCGTCGGACGCCGCCGAGGAAGCCGAAGAGTCGGTCGCCACGTTACGTCCGAAGATCGCCCCGGGCGAGTTTCACCCGCGGGCCGAGGAAGAAGAAGAAGCGAAGGTCCAGATCCCCGGCGGCTAGTGCGCACGTGCGCGCAACAGGCTGAGCGCCGTGCGGCCCAGCACAATGGGGTCGAGCGGATGCGGCACCGCCGCCTCGGCGCGTGACCAGCTGGCCAGCCACGCGTCATCCGGTCGTCCGGTGAGCACCAGGATCGGCGGGCAGGACGACAGCTCGTCCTTGAGCTGCTTGGCGATCCCCATACCCCCGGTCGGCGCCGCCTCCCCGTCGAGGATGGCCAGGTCGATGCCGCCCTCGTCCATCCGCTGGATCACCCGCGGGCCGGTGGCGACCTCGACGTAACTCAATTCGGGCAGGTCCGGGTGTAGCCGTTTACCCAAGGCCTGCTTCACCTGTTCGCGGGTCTGGACGTTGTCGCTGTAGACGAGGATGCGCAGGGTGTCGGGCACGGTGCAGATGTTAATTCACGCGGTCGCAGACGAGTGCACGAAGACGGCTTCAGCGGACACCGTGACTGCGTTGGACATCACGCCGAGTTTGTTCCAGCCCAGGTCGAACCTGGATCGGTCGATCTGTGTCTGTCCCGAAATTCGTACCGAACCGTCGTCGAGTTCGGTGATCGTCACCGGGATCGGCACCGGTTCGGTGATGCCTTTGATGGTGAAGTGGGTGTGCAGGTCGGCGTACTTACCGTTGGCCGGGTGCAGGGCGTTGACGACGACGGTGATCTGGCCGAAGCGTTCGACGTCGAAGAAGTCGGCCGAACGCAGGTGCTTGTCGCGGCGCGCGATCCCGGTGTCCAGTGCGGCGACCTGGATGACGATGCGGCCCGATACCGCGCCCGCGTCGGTGAGACGGCCCTCGCCGGTGAACTCGGTGAACGAGCCTTTGACCGGCATCAGGCCCCACATATTGCGGATTTTGAAGGTCACCGCGGAGCGGTCGGACGCCAGAGCCCAGGCCCCGACGGTTTCCGGGTCGCTGAGCAGAGTTTCCAGCGTGGTCATCGTGGGTCCCGCCTATCCAGTGTGGGGGGTCGGAGTAGGGGCGCGAGGTCTGCGGGGTCGAAGTACTCGTCGATGCGGTTGATAAGACCTTCTGTGTCCACCTTGATCACCATGCAAACCCGCATCTCGATCGACTGGCCAGCGTGGCCCGTTGCGTGCAGCACGTGCTGTTGGACAAATCCGTTCTCGAACATCTGGCGGTCCAAGATCTCGTAGCCGCGCGTGGCCGTGGTCGAGATGAACCAGTCGATGACGCGCAGGGCACGCGGCTTGTCGTCGGACTGGGTGGGGCCGCGGCGGCCGTCGGTGCGCCAGACGGCGATGTCGCCGCTCCACATCCGCTCGACGGTCGCCCGGTCGCCGTTCTCGATGGCGGAGAACAGCTGTTCGGCGAGCTCGGTGACGGTCATGACTGCGGCTCCTTGTCGTATCCAGGGTGGGCGGCCGCAAGCCGGTGACCCACCAGCGTGCGGAGGCAGGCGATGACGTCGCTGTCGCGGCCGTCCAGGTCTCCGGCCCGGATCGCGGCAGCCAGGGCGGCCTCGTCGGCGAAGCCCAGGCGTGCCAGTGCCGCCTGCGCCTCGGGTTCGCCCGGGTTCTGCAGTTCCCGCTCGACCATGCGCAGCGCGTTGGCCGCCACCCGGGCGTGAAAGTTGACCTGCCCGGTGGTGGCTTCCCGGACATCGTGTTCCAGAAATTCGGCGACGGCGGCGACGAGTTCGGCCGCCGTCGGACGGCCGTGCAGGGTCATGAACCCTCCAGCAGGTCAAGCAGATCCCACTCGTTCTCGCATACCCGGCGGCCGATTGTCGCGAGTTCGACCGAGCGCGTCTGCCCGCTCAAGTGGCGTTCCGCCTGATACCGGCAGATGACACCCCACCGCAACGTGGCCAGCACCAGCCACCAGTGAAACGCGACCCGGTCGACGGCCGTCGCACCGGCTTCTTCGTAGCAGCGAAGAAAGCTGTCGATGCTGCCCAGGCCCCCGGCCCCGTGGCTGGCGGGCGCGCCGAATCGCCACGCGCGCACGCAAAACCAGGCCAGGTCTTCGTAGCGCTCGCCGACGTGGACCAGCTCCCAGTCCAGCACGGCCGCCAGGTCGGACCCGTCGACGATCAGGTTGCCCATCCGGAAGTCACCGTGCACCAGCACTGCGGGCGACGGCGCCGGCCGGTGGGCGGTCAGCCAGCGGATCGCCCATTCGAAAGTGGCTGTGGTGTCTCCCATGTCATCGAGCTGTTGACGGGAATGTTCGATCGGGTCCTCGCGGGCCAGATCCGGGTCGCCGGCATCGGCGCGATGGACGGCGGCCAGCGCCCCGGCGCACTGCCGCAACAGCCGCTCCGGGTCGTCAAGTTGCCGGAAGATGCGCCGGACGATGGTCTCACCGGTGATCTCCTCGCAGATCAGAAACGGATTGCCAAGTGCCGCAACGGAATTATCGGCAACTAGCACCTCCGGAACCGGTGCGCCCGCTGCCGCCGCGGCCGCCTGGACCCTGGCCTCCAGCTCCATGCCGGCGTGGATGTCATCGGGCGGCCCGGTACGCAGAATCAGCGGCCGGCGTTCGGTGCCGTTGACCGCGTCGAATGCCCAGGTGGTGCGGCTGGCACCGCCGGTCAGCACCCGCAGGTTGTCGATCGTCAGCTGGTCGCCCAGCACCGGCGCCAACACCGTGGTCAGGTTGTCGACGAGGGTCACTTCTTGCCGAACTTGAACAGCCGCTGGGCAACCCTGCGGATCTGAATCTCCTCGGCCCCCTCGGTGATCCGGTAGCGGCGGTGGTGGCGGTAGATGTGTTCGAGCTGCTCGTGGCGGCTGTAACCGATGCCCCCGAGCACCTGCATGGCCCGGTCGGCCGCGTCGCACACCAACCGGTTGGCGCGATAATTAGCCATGGAAACTTTGTCGGAGACCTCCATGTGGTGGTTCTGGTCCAACTGCGTTGCAGCGTAATAGACCAGCAGCCGCACCATCTGGGCCTCGGTCTGCAATTCCACCAGCGGCCACTGCACCGCCTGGTTCACCGCCAGCGGCTTGCCGAAAACCGTGCGTTCGCCCGCGTAGGCCACGGCGCGGTCGATGCAGTACTGGGCGGCGCCCAGGCTGCTGGCTGCCTGGCGAATCCTATTCTCGTGCAGGAAGGTTTGGCCCACTTCCAGTCCGCGGTCCACCTCGCCGAGTACCGCGTCGTCGGGCACCCGGACGTCTTTGAGCTCCACCTCGGCATGGTCGGTCGGCATGTTGAACGTCCACCAGTAGTACGGGACGGTGAAGCCGGGGGAGTTGCACGGCACCAGGAACGCCGAGATGCCGCGCGCTTGGCCCGGTTCGCCCGAGGTGCGAGCGAACACCAGGTCGTGGGTGGCGCGGTGCACGCCGGTGTTGAATCGCTTGGCGCCGTTGATCACCCAGCCTTCGCCGTCGCGTACGGCGGTGGTCTCCAGCCAGGTGGCATCCGAGCCGTGGTTGGGCTCGGTGAGCCCGAATGCCATCGACCGTTCGCCGGTGATCAGCGCCTCGGTCCATTCGTTCTTCTGCGCGTCGGTGCCGAAGCGGTCCATCATGATTACTTGAGGGAAGTTGCCGACGATCGACGACTCGTCCTGCAGGTCGTTGTGCAGGCCAAGGCCCTTGTGTGCCAGGTGCTCCCGGATGACGGCCATGTCGATGTTGGTGCCGTCACGCCCGCCGAACTCCGACGGCAGGCCGTAACGCAGCCAGCCCGCCGCATCGGCGCGCTTGCGCATCTCACCGAGCAGGTCTTCCCATTCGCGGCGGGGGATGCCGCCGTTGTCCCAGTCGGTACGGGCATTCTCGCGGCGATGGTCGAAGAACTGGATGTTCTCGTGCTCCAGCGGCTTGATCTCGGTCTCGATGAACTCGTCCATCTCGGCCAGCAAACCGGGAAGGTGTTGGGGGAGGCTGAAATCCACGTTGATCTCTCCTTGTCATGCGCCATACAAAGTTTTCTTCCATATCCCCGACAGCAGGGCGATGGCGTCCTCGTCGGTGATCGTCACGCCTAGGCCCTTCCGGGGGTCCGGCTTCCCGACGAACACGGTGGTGAAATTCTCGAACAGCAGCGCGATGGCCGCCGCCGTGTGCTCCGGGTTGAGCTCTGTCCCATAGCCCTGGCCCTGAGCGCGGCGCACCGAGGCCGCCACGATGTCCATGCCGAACCGGCGGAATTCGTTCTGGACGTCGGCGAAGCGTTGCTGGGTGGCGGCCAGCTGCGACACCGCGATCATGATGCCGATGTTCTGCTTGAACATGTTCCAGTAGCCGGTGACGACCGAGGTGAAAAAGACGTTGTCGTCGGGAGAATCCGGCAGGCGCACGCTCAACCCGGACGGTTCGACGACGTCGTGCAGGAACGACTCCGCCAGCGCGGCCAGCAGATCTTCCTTATCGGTGAAGTACCGGTAGAACACTGCTGAGGATTTCCCCGCCGCCGAGGTGATATCGGCCAGGGTGGTGCCGTGAAAGCCCCGCTCGGCGAACAACTTCCGCGCTGCCTGTTCGATGGCCTGGCGGGTCTGCTGGCCCTTGGCGCTGAGCACTTCGGCCGGCATCAGGTTCGCATCCGGTCTCCCGCGCGCAGCAGGGCGCTCGGGAGGTCGTGGCCGACAACGGCTTTTGCGACCTGCGCGGCCGCGATGGCGGCCGGTAGATCGACGTCGACCTCGAAACCGCTGTCGTCCAGCAGATACACCAGGTCTTCGGTGGCGATATTGCCGGTTGCGCCCGGCGCGAACGGGCAGCCGCCCAATCCGCCCACCGAGGCGTCCAGGCGGTTGACGCCCGCAATGACGGCGGCGTAGGCACTGGCCAGGCCGGCGCCCCGGGTGTTGTGGAAGTGGCCCCCCAGGGGAAGGTCGCCGATCACCGGATGTAACTGTGCGATAAGCGACCTCACCCGCCCAGGGGTAGCGGTGCCGATAGTGTCGGCGATGCAGAATCGGTCCGCGCCCTGGTCGCGGGCGGCGGCGGCGATGTCGAGCACCCGGTGCGGGGGAGTGGGCCCGTCGAACGGGCAGTCCCACGCGGTGGCCACGACCACCTCGACGGTCGCGTTGGCGTCGTGGGCGATGCCGATGATCTCCGCGACCTGCGCGGTGGCTTGAGCGCTGGAACGCCCGACATTGGCCTGGCTGAACGCGTCTGATGCCGCGACCACATATTCGATCGACCGCAGCCCCGCGGTGATCGCGCGCTTGGCGCCATTCGGGCTGGCCACCAGCGCGGAGAACTCGATGTCGGGGTAGTTGTGCAGTTCGGCGGCCAGTTCGGCCGCATCGGCCATCGACGGCACCTTCGACGGCGACACGAACGCGGTGGCTTCGACCTCGCGGACCCCCGTGGCGGCCACGGCGGCCAGCAGTTCCAGCTTGGCCGACAACGGGATTGGCTTCTCGATCTGCAACCCGTCGCGCAGCGACACTTCGCGGATGTCAACGTGCGGACTCATACCACCTCCTCGGCGACCAGCCGCGCGACTTCGTCGGCCGTCTTGCCCAGCAATCCCGTGTAGATCTCGGCATTGTGCTGTCCCGGACGGGCGGGACCGGCGTTGCGGACGGTACCTCGGGATTCGGAGAGCACCGGCACGATTCCCGGACCGAGCACGTCACGCCCCAGGCGCTCATCGTGGTGCGCCACCAGCATGTCGCGGGAGCGCAGCTGGGGGTCGTTGACCACCTCGGCGACGGTGTTGATCGGCCCGGCGATCACGCCCGCGGCAGAGAGTGTTTCGATGATCTCGTCGGGCTGCCGCTCGGCGGCCCACGCGCCGATAATGTCGTCCAGCGCGTCCTGGTAGCGCCCGCGGGCGCCGTGCGTGGCGAACCGGTCGTCGGTGACCAGCTCCGGGCGCCCCATCGCCTTGCACAGCCGGGCGAAGACGGTGTCCTGGTTGGCGGCGATCACCACCCACGAGCCGTCGGCGCTGCGATAGATGTTCGACGGCGCGATGCCTTCCAACCGGGTACCCGATGGCCCCCGGACCACGCCGCCGACGTCGTAGTCGGGGATGGTGGATTCCTGAACGGCCAAACATGATTCGGTAAGCGCGACGTCGACCACTTGACCGTGGCCGGTGATACCGCGGCGGTAGAGCGCCGCGAGTGCGCCTTGGGCTCCGAACATGCCGGCCAGGGTGTCGCCGAGCGAGAGTGCGAGCCTGGGTGGCGGCCCGCCGGGGAAGCCGTTGAGGTGCCGCAGCCCGCTGGCCGCCTCGGCCACCGAGGCGTAACCGGCCTTGTCGGCGTCGGGCCCAGTCTGCCCGTAGCCGGATACCCGGACCAGGATGAGGCCCGGATTGCGCTGGCTCAGCACGTCGTACCCCAGGTTCCACCTCTCCAGCGTGCCCGGGCGGAAATTCTCTACCACTATGTCGGACTTGTCCACGAGTTCCAGGAACAACTCGCGCCCGCGCGGTTTGCGCAGGTCGAGAGTGATGGCGCGCTTGTTGCGGGCATGCACGGTCCAAAAGACGCGATGCCCGTCAACTTCGGCCTGCCCCCAGGTCCGCAACGGATCCGGGGCGCCGGGCGGTTCCACCTTGATGACGTCGGCGCCCATGTCGCCAAGCAGCCGGCCGACGAACGGTCCGGCGATCAGGGTGCCGAGTTCGAGCACCCGGATGCCGTCGAGCGCACCAGTCACTGCTGGCTCGCGAATTCGTGCCGGGTCAGCCAGTCGGTCACGATGTCGACCGCCTGCCGCAACTTGTCGCGCTGGTCGGGTCCCGCGTAATAATGTGTGGCGCCGGGAATTTCGTGCATCTCCTTGTCCGGGTGCCCGATCGCCTCGTAGAGCCGTCGGGTGTGGCTGGGCGTGCATGCGTCGTCGGCCAGGTTACCGATCACCAGGGCCGGGATCGCGAGATCCTTCCCGCACGCTACGCCGTCGCCCCGCGCGTCGTCGTAGCTCCATTGGGACAACCAGCCGCGCAGCGTAGAGAACCGGGCCAGGCCAACGGGGCTCATGTTCACTACCTGCGGATCACCCAGGTAGCAGGTGCCCGGTGTGCGCTCGTTGGGGTCGACGGTGGGATCCAGCCAGCGCGGGTCGGCCATGGTGCCGTGCACGACGAAGCCGAACTCTTCGACGTCGCAACCGGGGCGGCCACTGGCCTTTATTTCCGCCAGCTTCGTCTTGACCCAACTGGTGATGCGTCGGTTCCGGTCGATCTGCGCCTGCCGGTAGCGGGTCAGGAACTGTTCGCTGTAGGGCGGTTGGTTCGGATTGTCCGGGTTGTACAGATCCAGCTCGGGATCACGCTGGGTGGGATCGGATTCGTCGAGAATGGACGCGTCCAGCCACTCGGTCAGCGTGCCGTGTCGGCTGATGTGCGCGGCCAGCAACATGATTCCGTCCGCAGGCGCTAGCTCGAGCTTGGTCAGGTCGGGGCCGTCGCCGGACGGGCTGGACGTAATGGTCGCATGCTGGGCCTGCTGCTGGTAGAACACCGACAGCGAACCGCCGCCGCTCCAGCCGGCCAATATCACCTTGCGGTAGCCCAGCCGGTTGCGGGCGTCCTTGATGCATTCGCCGAGATCCTCGACCACCTTCTCCATCAACAGTGCGGAGTCGGTGCCGCGGAATCGACTGTTGCAGTAGATGACATGGTGGCCGGCCCGGGCTAATGCATTGATCATCGGCAGGTACGCGCCGCCGCCGATCGGGTGCATGAACACCAGCACGGTGTCCGACGGCGTGTCCTTCGGCTTGAGCAGATAGCTTTCCAGCACGGTGATCTCGGCGAGTCCTCCGTAGACATCGCGGACGCCGGAATTATTTTGGAAGGCAACGAGATAAGGCATACGGTCGTAGTCAAATTTGGAGTGCTTCACGAGTGCTGTCCCAGGTCGTGGGCCAGTACTTCCGCGGACGGTGTCAGCCGGCGGCGGGTGTCGATGGCGATCACCTGCCAGTCGACACGGGAGTATTCGTCGAATTTGCGGCGGGCTCGTTCGCGTGCCTTCTCCGGCAGACCGTGGTGCACGCCTTGGGGCGCATGGGATATCAGGCCGGGTGGCATCGGGATGCCGTAGAGCGAGCCGCCGTGGAAGAACGCGATCTCGTCGTAGTCGACATTGCGGTGATACCACGGGCTGCGTTCGGTGCCGGGCACACTTTCCGCCGGTTTGGGCAGGAAGTTCATCACATAGACGCCGGTGGCTTGCATGAACAGGTGCACGGTCGGCGGTAGGTGCAGGCTGTCGGAGGTGATGACGTTATAGTCGGCGATGTTGAAGGTGAAGGCGAAGTTGTCGCCGCGCCAGCCTTCGACGTCGATCGGATTGTGTTGGTAGTACAGCGTTGTCGGGCCACCCTCGTGGATGAGCCGGACTTCGTACTCGTCGCGGCCGTCATCTTCGATGGGGACGGGCTCGGGGATGACGGCCTGCGACGGATCGAACGGGAAGTGCCGTCCCAGCGCGCCCGGCGGCGGCACCCGGAACTCGTCGGTGGCCTCGATCATCAGCAAAGTGGTTTCGCCATCCGGTATTTGGCGCCACGTGGTCGCCTTCGGGAGGTAGACCCAGTCGCCCTGCCGGTAGTGCAGCGGCCCGAACTCGGTTTCCACCAAGCCGGCGCCGCTGTGCACGAAGCACAGCAGGTCACCGTCGATGTGGCGGGCGTAGAACGGCATCGCAGCGTGGCGGCGGCTCAGCAGCACCCGGCAGTCGGGGTTGCTGAACATCAGCAGCGGTCCGCCATTGGCGTCGGTGGCGTCGCTCGGTTTGAGCTGGTCTGCCAGCACGTCGACCGGGCGCAGCGGGCCGACCGCCCGGTACGCGGTGGGGTCGTGGCGACGGTAGATGTTCGCGGTCCGTCCGGTGAATCCGCCGCGGCCCAGCTCGTCGTCTTTGAGGCCGTCGAGGTCGGCGTGCACCCGCCGCGGCGTCCGGCCTTTGCGCAGGTGGACGAATGATTCCATGGCTGGCTCCCAGATTGTCGGGTCAAAAGTAAAAGTGACATTACTTTTGATTTGGCCCGGTAGCAAGTGTCGAATTTGTCGCGCGACGAGAACGTCACCCTCGACGATCGTGTTCGCAACCTTTGTGCGCGAAGCGGTGAGCTAGCGCACCCGCAAGACGACTTTGCCTTTGGCGCTGCGGTTTTCCAGCGAAGCGACGGCGGCCGCCGCATCTTCCAGCGGGAAGACGTCCGGCTCGGGCGGAGCCAGTTTGCCCGAGGTGAACAGCTGCTCGAGGGCGGCCCATTGCTCTTCGAGCGCGCCGGGGTGCCGTCCGGCCCAGGCGCCCCAGCCCACACCCACTACGTCAATATTGTTCAGCAGCAACCGATTCACCTTGACGGTCGGGATCTCGCCACCGGTGAAGCCGATGACCAGCAGTCGTCCCGCCGGAGCCAGGGAACGCAGCGAATCGGTAAACCGGTCACCGCCGACCGGGTCCACCACGATGTCGACGCCGCGGCCGCCGGTCAACTCCTTGACCGCGTCCTTGAACCCGTCGGCCAGCACCACATCGGTGGCCCCGGCAGCCGTCGCAATCTCACCCTTTTCGTTGGAGCTGACCACCGCGATGACCCGCGATGCGCCCAGCGCCGGCGCCAGTCGCAGCGCCGACGTCCCGATGCCGCCGGCTGCGCCGTGCACCAGGACCGTCTCACCCGGCTGCAACCGGCCGCGCACAGCAAGCGCGAAGTACACCGTCAGATCGTTGAACAGCACACCCGCACCCGCCTCGAAGCTGACGTTGTCTGGCAGCTTGAAAAGCCGGTCAGGCGCCAGCACCGCGACCTCGGCCATGCCGCCGGTCAGCATGGTCAGCCCCAGCACCCGGTCGCCGGCCTGAACGTGCGCGCCTTCCGGCGCCGATCGCACCACCCCGGCAATCTCCGCGCCGAGGACAAACGGCGGGTCCGGCCGATATTGGTATAGGCCTCGGGTGAGCAAAGCGTCGGGGAAAGCCACCCCCGCGGCGTGCACATCCACCACCACACCGTCGCCGGTGGGTTCGTCGATGTCTGCCACCTCAATCGCGTCCGGACCGTCCAGCCGAGTTACCCGTGCTGCGCGCATACCGCCCACCCTACTTCCGGGTCGAAACCCGGCCGCAACCCGCACAACAGCCCGCCGACGAAGCCCGGCACACGATTGGTCGAGCACCCCGACCAGGTCGTTGACGTCGACGTCGGTGGTCACCGCGTCCAGATGACGCAGCCGAAACGAGCCTTTTCAGGAGTTCCACGGAATGGGGGTTACCAGTGGAGGCCAGCACCTGGTAGCCGACGCCGGCGAGCAGGTCCATGCTGCCCGTATCGACGCGGGCAACAGCGTTTTGGGCATCCTTGCCGGAATCCGCGGGCGTTGATCAGCCGGGGCGTCACCTGCGCCTAGTTTCAGGAAACTCAGCACGGTCACTCGGCAGAACGCGAAATCGCGCGACTCCCGGTCAGGACAACTCGTCGCAGCGAAGCATTCTGCGCCGCATCGGTCACCGGTGTCAGGGCGCGTATTCCCATTGCCGAATCATTCCCCTTATCACGTATGTACAGACCGAGGCTGGTCGGCGTACGGGCGGTGCGAACTCGAGTACGGCGCCCGGTGGCGGTGGTGGCGGCGGCGGCGTTCCCGCCAACGGCGGCGCCGGCGGCACTTCCTCAAGCTTTCCGTTTACTGGCAAGGCTGGGGGCCCCGGCGGCACCGGGCCCGGGGCTGGCGGTGGCGGCGGTGGTGACACGTCCCCGGACCAATCGCAGTGCAACCCGTCGGGCCGAAGGCACCCGAGGATAGCGCCTGCGGCCCGGTCACGAAGGCGCCGGAGGCGACCGACTACTTCAGCTCGGCCGACGACAACCCCAACAGTCGGCGGGCCACCACCAGCTGCTGAATCTGTTGGGTGCCTTCGAAGATATCGAGGATCTTCGAGTCACGGCCCCACTTTTCCAACAGCATCTGCTCGGAATAGCCGGTGGTGCCGGCCAATTCGACGGTCTTGAGGGTGACGTCGCTGGCCATCCGACCAGCCTTGGCCTTGCTCATCGACGCTTCCTTGGAGTTCGGGATGCTGTTGTCGGCCTGCCATGCCGCCCGCAGCGACAGCAAATAGGCGGCCTCCCAGTCGGATTCCATCCGCAGGAACTCGGCTGCAGCGGCGCTCTGGGCTTGTGCGGGCCGGTCGTAGTCGATCTCGACTCCGGCGTCGGTGAGGATCTGGCGGATTTCCTCCAGCGCGGCGCGTCCGATGCCCACGGCCATGGCGGCGACGATCGGCCGGGTGTTGTCGAACGTCTCCATCACGCCCGAGAAGCCTTTGCCGACTTCGATTTCGGGATTGCCGAGCAGGTTGTTCTTCGGAATGCGGGCGTTGTCAAAGCGGATGACCGCCGTATCCGATCCTTTGATGCCCAGTTTGTGCTCGAGCCGTTCCACGGTGACGCCGGGGTGCTCCCGCGGCACGACGAACGACTTGATCGCCGCACGGCCCATCGACTTGTCCAGCGTGGCCCACACCACAATGTGGGTGGCGCGTGAGCCCGCGGTGACGAAGATCTTTTCGCCGTTGATCACATACTCGTCGCCGTCGAGTTTGGCGGTGGTCGACACCGCCGCAGAATCCGAGCCGAATGCTGGTTCGGTGATCGCCATTGCCGCCCACACTTTGCCCAGCCGCTCGAGCTGTTCCTCGGTGGCGACGGCGGAGATGGCGGCGTTGCCCAGCCCCTGATATGGGATTGACAGCATCATCGCCACGTCGCCCCAGCTGGCCTCGAGGGTCTGCACGAGCGCAGCCATGTTGGCGCCGTTGTGGTTGTCCTTTTTCTTGTCGGCGCCGCGGAGCTCGTCGGCGCCCGCAAAGCTGTATGACTCGGATGCGCCCTCGAACAGGTTGATCAGGGTGTCGAGTTCGACCGGGTAGGCGTGCTCTTTCAGATCGTACTTGCGGGCGATGGGCCTTATCAGCTCGGCAACGCCTTGATGGGTCTTGGTGATTACCGCCTGCAGCTTGCCCGGTAGCTCGAGATTGATTGCCATGATTGATCTTTCGCCTTGGAAGTATACGAGTTAGATGACCACTTAAATGACGACCACGCCCTCGGCGACGCCGATGGCCCGCAGGTCGCGGTACCAGCGTTCGACCGGGTGCTCCTTGGTGAATCCGTGGCCGCCGAGCAGCTGCACGCCGTCCAGTCCGATCTGCATGCCCTTGTCCGACGCAAATCGCTTGGCCAGCGCCGCTTCCCGGGCGAACGGCAGACCCTGCTCGGCGCGAGACGCTCCGCGCCAGGTGATCAGCCGTAGCCCGTCGAGCTCGATGGCGATATTGGCGCACATGAACGCGACGGCTTGCCGACGGGCGATCGGCTCCCCGAACGCTTCGCGCTCCTTCACGTAGGGGATGACGTAGTCGAGCACCGCGTGGGAGGTGCCGACCGCCAGTGCCGCCCAGCCCAGCCGGGACAGTGCGATCGCTTCGGAGTAGTCGTCGTCAGTGGCTGCGTCTTCACCAAGGCGGGCGTGCAGCGGCACCGAGACACCGGCGAGTTCGACCCGGCCCAGTGCCGCCGCGCGGATTCCCATGCTCGGGTCCGGCTTAACGGTTAGGCCCGTGGCGGACGATTCGACGATGAACAGCGCCGGCTTTCCGTTGAGCTGCGCGCCGACGATGAAGAGCTCGGCGTCCGCCGCGGCCGGCACCAGCGACTTCACGCCATCGAGGCGGTAACCGGATGGGGTGCGCACTGCGGTGGTCCGCAGGCGCGTCGGGTCGAACAGCGGGTGCGGCTCGGCGATGGCGACGCACGCCTGCGGGACGCGCTCGCCCGCGAACTCACCCAGGTAGGTTGCCTGCTGGTCGGCGCTGCCCCAATGGGTTAACGCGGCCGCCACACCACCGGGAGCCAGGATGGGCAGCGCCTGGCCCATGTCGCCGTACGCCAACGCCTCGGCCACCAGCACGTTGGTCACCGCCGACCGTTGCTCGGCGATTCCGTCGAAGTCTTCGGGGATGTTGATCGCGGTGATGCCCAGTTCGGCGGCCTTGGCGATCAGGCCGTCCGGGTAGGTCGCGGCCTCATCGGCGTCGTGGGCGGCCGGCCGTAGAATCTCCTCGGCGAATTCCTCGACGGTCTCGACAATCAGCTTCTGGTCGTCGTCGGGTGTCAGGTCGAAGTAGTTCTTGCCGCTCGACTTCAGCCGGGTGGGTGCGCCGCGCAGGCTCTGCACCCGTTTGAACTGACGACTGGCGGCGGCGGTGGTGGAGAACACCTTTTTCGTGCCGTAGCGCAGCGTCCAGTTGAGCGGGTCACGCAGGTTGTACTTGTCAAGGAATTCCTGACCCACGATGGGCGTCAGCATCGCGATGGCGACGTCAATGCCGGTGCGTTTGTGTGGTTTCATCCCGATCGTCGTCTGGGGGTCACGGCGCTCCTTGGAACGTGAACGGGCGCCGGAAGCGGGAAGTGTGTCGGTCATATCAGCAGCCTCTGTCGTTGGGGCGATGCGAATAACCGTATCTTACTCCGGAGTAAGATAGATGGCACGTGTTAGCTAATTCACAGCCGGGCGCAAGCGATTCAACACCTGTTCATGCAGCAGACCGTTGGTCGCCACCGCGCTGCCGCCGTGGGGTCCCGCCGTGCGGTCCAGGCTGGTGAACCGCCCACCCGCCTCGCGCACCAGGACATCAAGCGCGGCCAGATCCCAGATCGACACCTCGGGTTCGGCGGCGATGTCCACGGCGCCTTCGGCGACCAGGCAGTAAGACAGGAAGTCGCCGTAGGCGCGCACCCGCCAGACGGCATCGGTCAGATCGATGAATTGCCCACGCAGCCCGAGTTGCGCCCAGCCGGTCAGGCTGGAAAACGACAAACTCGCCGAATTCAGCTCTGCCACAGCCGAAACCGACAGCCGACGCGGTGACGCCCCGGCCACCGACGCGTACGCGCCCCGCCCGCGCGCTGCCCACCACCGCCGCTGCAGCGCGGGCGCGCTGGCCACCCCGACGATGGGGATGCCGTCGTGCAACAGCGCGATCAAGCTGGCCCAGACCGGCACTCCGCGCACGAAGTTCTTGGTGCCGTCGATCGGGTCGATGATCCATTGCCGTCCATGCCAGCTGGCTTCACCGCCGAACTCCTCGCCCATGACGTTGTCGGCGGGCC
>JALHRH010000008.1 GCA_022841565.1 Mycobacterium sp.
GGCGCCACTCCGCAGTACGGGCAGCCGCCCCAGTACGGTCAACAGCCCCAGTACGGTCAACAGCCCCAGTACGGTCAACAGCCCCAGTACGGTCAGCCGCCGCAATACGGCCAGCCTGGCCAGCCGGGCCAGTACCCGCAGCCGCCGTACGGTCAGACCCCTCAGGGTCCGAAGCGTTCCAAGGCGTTGATCGGCGGCGTGGTCGGCGGGATCGCCCTGTTGTTTGTGATCGTCATCCTGGTACTCGGCTTCGTGGTGCCCGGCTTCTTCGTCACCACCAAACTGAACGTCAACAAGGCCAACACCGATGTGCAGTCGATTCTGACCGACGAAGCCAACGGCTACGGCGCAAAGAACGTCAAGGACGTCAAGTGCAACGGCGGTTCAGACCCGGTGGTGAAAAAGGGCGGCACCTTTGACTGCACCGTGAGCATCGACGGCGCGAACAAACGCGTCACGGTGACTTTCCAGGACGACAAGGGCACGTACGAGGTCGGCCGGCCCCAGTAGTTACAGCGCGTCGAGAGCTTTTTGCAGGCGAGAGATAGAGGATCCGACGCCGTACCGGGTGGCCAAATCAGCGGTGCGTTTGGGGTTGGCCGCGTGCAATGGCAGCGCGTCGGTAGGCGTGGAGAGCGTGACGGGCGCGTTGGTGGCCACGCGCACCACCGTTCCGGCCGCCTGGATGTAGTCCGTCGCGGACTTCAGTTTGGTGCGTATGCCCCTGGCCATCTTTGACTTTGGATCTTCGGCGGCTGCCACGATTAGCTCAAGTGAGCCGTGCTGGGCGAGCAGCGTGGCTGCGGTCTTTTCGCCGATCCCGGGCACGCCCGGCAGCCCATCCGACGGATCGCCGCGCAGCAGCGCCAGTTCGGCGTAGGCCGGGCCGGCCCTCTCGACCGGTACCCCGTACTGTTCGGCGACCTCGGTAGGCCCGAACAAGGTGGCTTTGGACAGTCCGCGGCCCAGGTAGAGCACCCGGACGGGGACTGGTTCGTCGGAGACGACCTGCAGCAGATCGCGGTCCCCGCTGACAACCACCACCGGGTCGTTGCGTTCCTGGGCCGCCAGTGTGCCCAGCACGTCGTCGGCCTCGAAACCGGGTGCACCGGCCGTCGGGATTCCAAATGCGTCCAACAATTCGATGATCATGTCGACCTGGGGGGTGAGTTCGTCGGGCACTTCCTCCACATCGGGCTGGCCAGCCGGTTCTTCCTCAGCTACTCGGTGCGCCTTATAGGACGGGATTAGGTCGACGCGGAATTGGGGCCGCCAATCCAGGTCCAGGCACACCGCCAGCCTGGTGGGTTTGTGCTGCGTGATCACCACCGCCATCGAGTCGATGAACCCGCGGACGGCGTTCACCGGCCTGCCGTCGGGGGCGGTGATTGATGACGGCACGCCGAAGTAGGAGCGAAACCACATGCTGGCGCCGTCCAGCAGCAACAGGGGAGCGGGCATGCCGATAATCCTGCCAGGCCGTCCGATTAGCCTGGCTGCCATGGATGCTGACCGATTCGAGGCCGAGGTGTATGCCCGACGGCTAGGCGCTGCCGCCGAGTTGGCCTCTCGGGCGGGCCTGTCTGGTCTGGTGATCACGCCCGGCTACGACTTGCGCTATCTGCTCGGTTCACGCGCGGAGACGTTCGAGCGCCTCACCGCGCTGGTGTTGCCGGCTGCTGGTGAACCGACGGTGGTGCTGCCGCGGTTGGAGCTGGCCACGCTCAAGGAGTCCGCGGCGCAGGAATTGGGTCTGAGCGTGCGGGACTGGGTTGATGGGGAAGACCCGTATGCGTTGGTGGGCGCCTCGTTGGGTGGTGGGCCTGCCGCCGTGGCGGTCACCGATTCGATGCCGGCCCTGCACCTCTTGCCGTTGGCCGCCGAACTGGGGGTGATGCCGGTACTGGCGACCGACGTCCTGCGCGAGCTGCGGATGGTCAAGGAGTCGGCGGAGATCGACGCGCTGCGCGCTGCCGGCGCAGCCATCGATCGGGTGCATGCGCGGGTACCGTCGTTCCTGGTACCTGGGCGGACCGAAGCCGACGTGGCCGCGGATATCTCCAAAGCCATTGTGGCCGAAGGGCATTCGGAGGTGGCCTTTGTGATCGTCGGGTCGGGCCCGCATGGCGCCGACCCGCATCATCGATATTCGGACCGCGCGCTGGCCGAGGGCGACATCGTTGTCGTCGACATCGGCGGTGTGTATGCGCCCGGTTATCACTCGGATTCCACCCGCACGTACAGCATCGGCCAGCCGAGTTTGCAAGTGGCGCAGCAGTATTCGGTGTTACAGCGGGCTCAGCGCGCGGCCTTGGAGGTGGTGCGCCCAGGCGTAACGGCTGAGCAGGTGGACGCTGCGGCTCGCGACGTGCTGGCCTCGGCTGGCCTCGCGGAGTATTTCGTGCATCGCACCGGGCACGGGATCGGGTTGTGCGTGCATGAGGAGCCTTACATCGTTGCCGGCAATGATCTGCCGCTGGCTGCGGGCATGGCGTTTTCGATCGAGCCGGGCATCTACTTTTCGGGGCGCTGGGGTGCTCGCATCGAGGACATCGTGGTAGTGACTTCGGACGGTGCGATGTCGGTCAATAACCAGCCGCATGAGCTCGTTGTGGTGCCGGTGTCCTGAGCCTCAGCCGTCACATCTGTCCCAAAATCCGGGGCGCACCTTCGTCTGAAACTCGATAGCGCATGCGATATCACACTCTGGACGCGGTTCGTGGTGCCGGTTTCCTGGGCCTCAGCTGTCACATCTGTCCCAAAATCCGGGGCGCACCTTCGCCTCAAACTCGATAGCGCATGCGATATCACACTCTGGACGCGGTCGCCTTCGCTGCTAGAAACCATGCGAGATGGTAGTTGGCGATCACCTTGTCGCCGGTCACGAGAGCATCGATAGCGGCGAGCAGCTGCCAATTGCCCACATCATGGGCATCTACTCCGTCGGGATAGCTGTCCAGGACACGCTTGCCGATATTCGCCAAGTGCTCGTGCAGCAGGTCGATCTCGGACTCCAATACGCCGGTGCCGGCGGAGGCTGCCTTGGCCAAAGTGTGGGCCAGCCGAGGTAATCCGTCGCGCCACTGGGTCGCCTGGCTGAGCTCCCAGCCGAGATCGCTGACGGCTGGGGCGGATCGGGGGCGCGGCGATGTCGGCAGTGGCTCTTCGTCGGGCAGGAGGTGAATTGGGGTGTAGCTAGCAGTGACGGTGGCATTACCCAGTAGCGTCTCCAGGTTGCCGCGCCGCCGTGCGGGCGTCAGCAGAGTCACCGCCGACGGCAGGTCGACGCCGGGCGGGATCCAGCCGCTGGCCAGATCAGTCACCAGCACCGTCGTGTTGTCGGCGTGGTCGCCGACGGCCCAGGCCAGGCGCGGCTGCTGGCGGGCGACGGCGGTGACCAAGCGCTGCAATCGTTTTCGCGCGGTGGCATCAGCCGAGGCCGTTCCGGTTGCCGCTCCGGTTGCCGTGGCCGCGACGGCTTGGGCTCCGAGTGTCGACGGTTCTGGTGGGGGAGCGGACGGGGTAGTTTGGCGTACGACTGCCGGCTGGTTCGCGGCGGACTGGCCGGCAGACGGTGTCACCGGCGCGGAGCTCGGGGTGGCTGATGCCGGTAAGGGTGTGCTCGGTGGTGCCTGCGGGGTGATCGTTGTTGAGACGGTAGGCCGCAGATCGGAGCCGTAACTTGGTAGCGGGCCCACGGCTTGCGGCGTGACCGGGGGTGAAACTGACGGCGACGCAGCAACTATCGGTGCAGGCGGCGGTGCCTCCACGAGCGGTGCGTGGTGGACTGGTGGCGGCGAATCAACCACCGGCACGGGCATCTGCGGGTTGGCGGCTGCGGATGGGATTGTGGGTGTGGCATGGGCGACCTGTGGCTCCGTCGACGTCATTGCGGCTGACGGCACCGCGTGGGCGGCTGCGGAGAATGGCGCGCTTGATTCCATGCCTTTGTTGAAGCTTTGGGCGAGTTCGGTGGGGGAGATGGTTGGAGCGTGGGGCCCCGCAACCGCCGAAGGGGTTGTGACCGGGCTGGTCAGTGGAGCTGTAGCGGCCAGCGGCGTCGGCGCGGAAGTGGGTGAAGTTAACGCCGGCGGTGAGACGGGCCCGCTGGGCACGCGTGCGATTGACGTAGGTGCCGGGGCTGGTGCTGAAACGATACGCGCCGGTGCCTTGAGATTGTTGCTCACGATCTGCCCGTTTAGCCCTGTGGCTGCGGCTGAAGCGTTGGAACCAGTTGGCGGCAGCACCGCGTCCGTCTTCAAGTTGCCACTACTAACAATGTTTCCAATAGACCCTGGCGCATGTTCAGTCAACTGTGTAGTTATGGGTTCGGGAAGGTCGTTCGGAGGCGTCTTAAGGCTGTCACCCACGATGCCTGCTCGTGACCCTGGTTGTGTCGCCAGCGATTTCCTCACCTCTTCAGCCACGTTGTCGTCGGCTGGTTGACGAAATAGTTCAGCAGTATCGACCCCTTGCGCTTGCGCGAATTGACGAGCGGATAATCCGTCGCCTTCTGCGTCGAGAATCCGTTGGATCGCATCGAGCACATTGCCAGAATATTTCGCCGCGGCTGCCTTGGCCAGAGCGCGATACCCATGAATGGCCTCAGTTATCTTCATTACTTTGGCCGCAGTTGGTTCAGTTGAACTCTTTATGCGCTCTATCTCTTGATTCCCATCTGCGGCCAGGCTAGACAAATCTTGTCTGAGGTTTGTAACACTATCGAGTGCGGCAGTGTACGAGGCCTCCTTTATTGCGTTCTTTTCGCCGATCCGGCGAGCGTGGTTTTCGCCAGCGGTGAACCTATCTTGCAGATCCCGAGCAGTGTGACCACGTTGTTGATCGAGTTCGTTTGTGCGAGCCCCATGTAACAGATCGCAAAACTGCAAGAAATTATTCTTAACATTTCCTCGATTCGATTGTCCATGTACGAGTACCAATAAGTCCGTGTCGTCAGGCCACTGATCCCCCACCAATAATAGCGACCACTCTCCTCCTGGAAGATCCGTCATTTGCAGGAATCTTCGATTTTCAGAGTTTCTTGATCCGTAATGCGTAATTGCGGATTTAGTTCGGTATCATCTAATTCCGCCAAGTAATCGATAGCCAGCTCTCGAAATGCACTGGCGAGCTTACGTACTGCCGCTGCGAGGTCGGTGGGCGTCGCAGGCTCTTCGCCAAGCTTTGCTAGCAGGTAAGTGCCGCCGATGGCGAGTGCTTGCCGTCCGCTGGTGGCAATGGCGAGACGGGTGGTCGGATCTTCGCTGCTTCGGCCGGAGGTTAGACCCACGGCACTATGCACCTTTGCGTAAGCAGCACACACCTTCGACTTGGCATCCGCGACCTGCTGGCTCGAGTACGTCGGTGCCGGCGGCGGCTCGTTTTTCGGCAGCGGCCGGAACCACGCACCAAGCGCGATACCAATCGCAAGTAGAGCGATTCCAAGCGACAGAAGCGATAGCCCGCGCGAGGGTCGACTACCTGCAGACTGCGCTACAGGTGCCCATGCTGGTGGGGGAGGCACATTCGACACGCCTGGATCGTATCGTTCCTGTCAGAATCCGCCAGTCAGACTTTGCCAACCGATCTAGTGTATGTCGGCTGAGCACTGGTTCATCGTCTTTAGAGATCGTGAATCAGATTTGCTGAGCCGGCGCACTCAGCCACCCTCGTCATCGCGTTTGACGTCCGGTAATGCAATGCGCCGAGTCGCGACCGGTTTCCCGTCAACTCGTTTGGTGACCGCGGGCAGGGGCGGCGGCGTGGTAATCCGTCCTTGTACCGGCGCGCCGTTCTTTACTGTCGGCCCCACGATGCGCTTGGTGTCGGGCTTGTGCTCACCGGTTGAGCCAGCCGCCCCCTGCATGCCTCCGGGCGGCATCATCGGCATTGCGCCCATAGCCCCGCGCTGGCCCGGCGCCGACTCGGGTGCGGGGGATGGCGTCGACGTCACAACCTGCGACGACGCGGGAACGGTGCCGGCCGAGGGAGTCGGTGGCGGTCCCAGCATCGCCGTCGGTGTGGTCCCCTCGATACCTCCACCACCACTGCCGCCGCCGCCGGCTCCGGAGAACTCCCCGCCTCCGCCGCCCAGATCGCCCTCGGCCCCGACCAGCTCTGCGGGTGCGTCCGAAGCTGCGCCCGCGCCCTGCTGCATCATGCCCATCCCGGCCTGCATAGCCTGCTGACCGGCCTGAGCGAGCTGCTGGGGGATTTGGCTCAGCGGCTGCAGCACGCCACCGAGGACGCCGGCGATTGCTCCGGCAACTCCGGAGGCCATTTGCGGCATCTGCTGCATCATCTGGCCCATCTCGCCCGAACCACCAACGCCCGCCAACTGCGCAGCGGCCTGCTGCTCATTGGCCGGAAACTTGGCCAGTGCGTCGGAGGTCTTGGCCTCGCGCTCGTCATGGCCGGCCAACGCCTGGTTGTAGTCGGCGGGGTCGCCCACATTAGCCGCGGCGCCCAGTGCTTTCAGCAGTTGGCTGATACTCGAGGCCCCGGTCGCCAATTGGTCGGGGGTGATCATCGGCGGTGGTGGGATCCCCAGCAGCTGTGACAGCTGACCAAGGATGATCCGCAGCTGGTCGTCGTCTCCGCTCATCGCTTCCCTCCGAGTATCTGATTCTCCGCCGGAAGCAGGGACGTCTCGGCTTGTCTTCGGCAGCAGGTACAGCCGCGATGCTATCGCTGATCGGCCGTCAAAGTTATTCAGGTTCGCTGGACAGTAATTACTTCTTCAGCGGGTCGGCGTCGTGTATGACCGCGTTGTAGCGGTTGATCATGTACATGTCGGGCATGACCGGCCGACCCAAGTCATCGCCGTAGATTCGCGTAAATGTGTTGATCAGTGCTCGACTTAGGGCCCCGTCGTAGGCCCCGGACTCCACGGGAATACCTCGGCTTAGCAGTGCATCTGGATCCCCGATCCGTCCATCGATCATGTACTGCTGTGGGACGCCTTCCACGCGTTGCCCGGTGGCGATCAACGCGTTGAGTATCTCGCGGTCCGCGTGACCAATTGACATGGCAGGCAGCAGGTGATCGGTGGGCAGCGTCGCTCCGACCGGTGCTGAGCCCAGAAAGTCACCTTCCATAAGTTGGCTATCGATACTGATGGCCGGGCCTAGGTACGAGCCGACCGTGGGAATTAGGCCCGCCGCCGCGCTGACAAACTTCGTGCCCGCTTCGTACGCTGTCTTCTTGCCGTCGTATTCGGCGCGTTGGGCCGCTTCCGCGGCCATGTGATGATTCTCGACGTCGGCTTGGACCGCATTGTGGATTCCTGAGTTGACCAACCCGCGCAAAGTCATGGCGTCGTGCAGATCGGCGTTATAGCTGTCCAAATTGGGGGCGTGACTGGCAAGTGCCTGTGCGTAGCCCCCTTCAGCGGTAAGCGCCTGACGGTCCGCGAGGCCGTTGAAATAGTCCGAAGCCGTTTTGTCCGTACTTATCACCGAGAAGATGCCCTTGGCAACCGGCATCCTGCCGCTGTCGCCGTCCTCCCCATACGAATCAGGGGGGAACCCGAACTCCGGCAAAGCGCCATGCGTTCCGGCAATGTTGCTGAGATACGGCGCGAGTCCTCGTGCCATGCCCTGGACCAGGTTCGGATTCACTTCGCCGAGCGTTCTATTGCCGGGCAGCTGCAACAGTTCGTGTTCGTTGGTCCCGAGGTATGAGCCATAAGCAGCCGCCGTCTCACCGGCGAGTCTGGCCTCAGGGCCATGAGCGGCCGCTTCGGTCCAATCAAAAAGCGAGGCAATAGATTGCCCGTTGTCCGACCAGAAGTGATGAGTAACGTTCCGTAAGAACGTGTCATGGTCTGGCCCAGTCAGCAATTGGTGCACGACTTGGTGATCGGGCGCCACCGCCGACATGACGTTGGAGACCACCGGGTCCAACCACGGGTCCCGGCCCAGATTTTCTCCTTGGCTGGCGCGGTCGAGTGACCAAAACGGAACTCTCATCATCGCGGATCCCTTACGGATCATCCCGCGATCCAACTCTGTACTTCTTTGGAAAGCCGGATTCCCGTCCTTGACGATTCGCGCAATCGTGTTCATGTCACGGGCGTAAATCAGTCCGGAGGCGGTCAAAGCGCGTTGTACGTCCTCCGGCAGCTGCGCCGCACCGCCTTTCACCACCTCGGTCCCTTGCACGGCACCAGGTTTCAGTTCGGTCCGGGGGAACGCGAGAGTGGGGTTGCTCATGAGCTGCCAGGAGTTGGCGATCATTTCGTGTTGGTCACCTAGCCGCTGTTCCGCAGTCTGCAGCGCATCGACGGACATTCCGTGTTGTTGCGCCTGAAGTTGACTGAGCACTGCGGCCTGCTCGGCGGTCAGCGGCTTCCGTCCGGCTCGCTGGTCGGCGGTGATCGAGTTCAACACAGAGTTCACTTGCGACGCTGCCGTCTTATCACCGGCAAGCGCTGCGTGAACATCTCGTTCGGCTTGGGCAGGCGACTCGGGCGCTATGCCGTCCACGGCCACCACGGGGGCCGCATCGTAGCCATCCTCTACCTGAATCTGGGTCAGCAACCGATGCAACAGCTGTGAGTACATCTCCCGGGTGTGCTCGACGTCATGCAGGGCTGCGGTGGTTTCGTCAATCGCCTTCTGCTCGAGGTCATCAATGGTGTCGTCGAGGGCCATCTCGTGTGCCATGGGCAGACTATGAGAGTTCAACAGCGCGTGAGCTTCGTCAAGTTGGTGATCGAGCTTCTCCAGCCGACCCTCCAACACCCCGATCCGGCCCGCGGATGCTCGCTGTGCCTCAGCCAAGGTCGCCGCAACGCTTTCCAGGTTGACCGCGATCTTCGGTAGCTGCACCGCCTGCACGCCCAGGGAACCCGTCGCGCGCTGCACCTCGGCCGCGTCGTTGATCGGATTATCGCCGTTCTCCCGGTTCCAGGCCTCCTCGAACCGACGACGTGCTTCGCTGAACGCCAACTCAGCCTCCGTCGTTACTTGCCCGGCGTCGTGAAAAGCCTTGGCCAGCAGCGAAATCTGTGCTGGGCGACCGCTCTGAAGACTCCCGTTGATTGCCCACGGGTCACCGCCGGCCTCGGTGATCAGTTGTGCCACGCTTATGTAGCGGAGTCGCACCACACCGCCCGGACGCTCGCGGCGTTGTTCTCGTCCATGCTGGTGAACTCCGTAGCGGCCACGAACGCACTATGGCCGACGGTCGCAAGGATGTCCCTGTGTCCCAACAGCAGTCGCATGTGGTGAGCATGGATCACCCCCGTCGCTCCATGAAAAGCCTCGGCGGAGGCGAAGTCGCCGAACATCTGTGGCACCAGCTCTCCTCGCGAAAGGTGTTCCGCCGCTTGATGTGCGTGGTCACCCGCGGATCGAGAGTCACTGCCGCCCGAGTGCAGCAGAGCAGAGTCGACGAACATCATCGCCCCTTCCGGTCGTCGGATCGTGGCGAGGCTAACCCGACGCAGACTGGCCCGCAATTCACCTTGGTACCACCCCGGTGGCCCCATGTTGTCGCTGCTAGGCGGGCAAGTGGAGTGCCAACCGATCTAGAGGCTGAAGGTGTCAAAGGGACTAATGAGAAAAAACTGAACTGGAGTGTTCAAAGTTTACAAAGTGATTTCAACACGCCCACGGTTCGACAACATTTCTCGTACCGACACCACAGCCGTGTCACTCTTGCGCGCATGTCCAGCGCCCCATGCGCCCGATGGTTCAAATCCGCCGTCGTGATCTGTTCGTTCGTTTTGACCCTGGCGTCGGCCCCCCCAGCGACCGCCGATGTCAACGAACTTCCGACTCCGCCTTCCCCTACGGCGCCCTGTAACGCCATCAGCCCATTTGCATTTCCCTGTGTCGGAACCGGCAAGTTCGCCGACGCGGTGGCTGCCGAATGCCGCCGCATCGGGGTAACCGACAACCTATGCCTGGTGCCGTTGGCCAGTAAGGTGACCCGCGCGGCAACTGCCGCATACCTGCAGTCATGGGTGCACCGCACTGCCCAATTCCAATACGCACTGGGGGATCCGGTGGCCTTCCGCGACGTCCAGTGGATCGGCACACACAACTCGTTCAACAGTCTGGCCCACCAGTTCACGCCGTCGCACGCCGACTCCAATCAACAGCTCGCGATGGATCAGCAACTGGACATCGACGTCCGTAGCATCGAGCTGGACCTGCACTACATTCCACAGATCGGCGAGCTGGGTAGGCGGGAAGTCACAGTGTGCCATGGACGTCCGCCGGACCAAGCGAACCTCGGCTGCACGACGGAACCGGTGCTTACCAAAGTGCTTCCGGCGATTGCGGACTGGTTGAACGCGCATCCTACCGAGGTCGTTTTGGTCCTTGTCGAGGACGCGTTGAAGGATCCGCGAGCATACGCATCGGCGCTCGACACCCTGGAGCGTCAGTTACGGCGTCCTAACCAATCCAGCCTCATTTTCCATCCGGCCCCCGCCGATATCACGCCCGCCGGCTGCGCCCCCTTCCCGCGCACGATTTCGCGCGACGACGTGCGTGCCGCTGGCGCCCAAGTCTTGCTCGTCAGCGGCGGATCATGTGTTCCAGCCTGGGGGAGCACGGTCTTCAATTGGCGTGGCGAGGAAGTGGAAAGCGGCTCGACCTTCGACTACCAACCCTTCCCGAAATGTGATGCCACCTATGGCCCGGCCATTTATGCCACAAACATCGTCCGCTACTTCGAGGACTCCACCTTCATTTCGGCACTGGTCAATCCGAGTCGACCACCCAACAATCCGGCGGCAATCACGCCCAGCAAGGCGCAGTCGATGACTAACTGCGGTGTGAATCTGTTCGGCTTCGACCAATTGCTACCCGAAGACGGACGCATCCAAGGGACGCTGTGGAGTTGGGCGCCGGACGAACCGCGCGCAAGTGTCGGGACCTGCACTCTGCAGGGGCCCGACGGCCGTTGGCTGGCGGCGCCGTGCGGGGCCGCGCATCCCGCGGGCTGCATCACCGGGACGGGCACCTGGGTCGTGACTGCGCCGGTGACGTTCGCGGGGGCTCCGGCGGCATGTGCGCTTATGGGAAACACGTTTGGCCTGCCACGAACCGGGACTCAGAACTCACGCCTACGTGCCGTTGCCGCGCCCGCTGGGGGTGCCTGGGTGAACTACACCATCCCGCCGTGAGTTAGTGTTATTGGCCGCGGTCCAACAAGTCTGACGACCCTAAGACCCGCTCTATTTGAACTTCGATGACTACCCGGCGCGGATTGGCCCGCGGGGTGCGATAGCGCTGGGCGTAACGCAGCTCGGCGTCGCGAACGGCGTCGAGCTGCTTGTTCACTACGGCCCGCCCTTCCAATGACAGCCACCGCGCCCCGTCAACCTGGCTGAGCACCGCCACGCCGGCGCGCTCGGCATTGAGAGCTTTTTGGGAACCACCGGTGGTGATCACCCGGGCGAGATGAGTCTTCGGGTCGAAGGTGAATCCCACCGCTACCACGTGCGGTGAATTGTCGGTGCGTAGGGTGGTCAACATAGCCAGATGACGTTCGGAAAGGAACGCCAGCGCATCGTCGGTGAGACGGGTCGTGGTCTTGGCCATCGCCCCTCACGCTAGCGCAGGCCATAATCACAGCCGTGGACGACACCCGCGTTGGTCCGCTGGTAATTTTCGGCGGCCGCAGCGAGATCGGTATCAAACTCGCCCGGCGCCTGGCGCCAGGAGCGACCGTGGTGCTGGCGGCGCGCAACGCCCACCAACTAGAGGACCAGACAAGCGCCTTGCTCGACGCGGGCGCCAAAGCCGTGCACGCCCAAGAATTCGACGCCGACGACGTGGCCTCCCACGGCCCACTGGTCGAGGCGCTCGTCGCCGAACACGGTCCCATCGGCACCGCGGTGTTGGCATTCGGGATCCTCGGCGATCAAAGCCGCGCCGAACACGATGCAGCGCATGCCGTCGCCATTGTGCACACCGATTACGTTGCCCAGGTCAGTTTGCTCACCCACCTGGCGTTGGCCATGCGCTCGGCTCAGCGTGGATCGCTGGTGGTGTTCTCCTCGGTGGCCGGGGTGCGGGTGCGCCGCGCCAATTACGTCTACGGTTCGGCCAAGGCCGGTTTGGACGGCTTCGCCAACGGATTGGCCGACGCGCTGCACGGCACCGGGGTTCAGCTGCTGATCGCGCGCCCGGGATTCGTCATCGGGCGGATGACCGAAGGCATGGCTCCGGCCCCGCTGTCCAGCACCCCCGAACAGGTCGCCGCCGCCACCGCGCGAGCGCTGGCCAAAGGTCGACGTAGCGTCTGGATACCGTGGGCGCTGCGGCCGATGTTCTTCACGCTGCGGCTGCTGCCGCAGCCCGTGTGGCGCAGGATGCCGCGATGATCATCGTGGTCGGTATCGGCGCCGACGGTCTACCGGGCCTCGCCGAGGGATCGAGGCGCGAATTGCAAAGGGCCACAGTGATTTATGGCTCAGAACGACAACTCGACCTGGTCGGCGACACCGTCGTAGCACCGCGACGGGAGTGGCCGTCCCCGATGCTGCCCGCTTTGCAGGCGCTGCCGGCCGACGGCCCGGACATCCACATCGTCGCCAGCGGCGACCCACTGCTGCATGGTATCGGGGGCACCCTGATCCGGTTGTTCGGCGCCGACAAGGTACGAGTCTTGCCGCACGTATCGTCGGTCACACTGGCCTGTGCCCGGATGGGCTGGAACGTCCACGAGACGGAGGTGATCAGCCTGGTGACAGCTGACCCTCACACCGCGATCCGCCGTGGTGGACAGGCGATCGTGCTGGCGCGCAATCGGAGCACGCCCAAGACGCTGGCGGCCGCACTCGATGCCTACGGACGCGGTGACTCGCACTTCACCGTCCTCGAACTGCTCGGCGGACCCAACGAGCGCCGCCGCGGCGGCACCGCTCGGCAATGGGCGCACACCGCACCCACGGACGTCGACGACCTCAACGTGATCGCGATCCGCTACCTGCCCGATGCCCGCATGGCATCGCTGCCCGACGATGCGTTCATGCACGACGGGCAGATCACCAAACACGGAATCCGGGCGGTGACGCTTGCGGTCCTGAACCCCCGGCCGGGCCAGCGATTATGGGATGTCGGCGCGGGCTCGGGCAGCATAGCCGTCGAGTGGTGTCGCGGTGCGCCGGGTTGCACCGCGGTGGCGTTCGAGCTCGATGAAGGGCGCCGGCGCAACATCGGATTCAACGCCGCGGCTAGCGGCGTGAGCATCGAGGTACGCGGCGCCGCGCCCGAGCAGTTTGCCGGAACGCCGCACCCGTCGGCCATTTTCGTCGGCGGCGGTCTCACCCATCCGGGCCTGCTCGACGCCTGCTTGGACCAACTACCCGTGGGCGGACACCTGGTTGCGAACGCGGTCACGCTAGAGTCCGAAGCCGTTCTCGCACAAGAATATTCACGACGCGGAGGTGAACTCCGGCGTTTTCAGCATTACCGGGGCGAACCGCTGGGCGGCTTCACGGGCTGGCGTCCGCAGCACCCCGTGACGCAGTGGTCGGTGACCAAGCAGTGACGGTCTACTTCATCGGTGCCGGCCCAGGTGCCGCCGATCTGATTACCGTGCGCGGCCAACGACTTCTCGAACGGTGCCCGGTATGCCTCTACGCGGGCTCCATCATGCCCAAAGATCTTCTCGCGTACTGCCGGACCGATGCCAAGATCGTCGACACCGGCCCTTTAACCCTTGATCAGATCATCACCGAGCTCGCCGGGGCCGATGCCGCCGGCCACGATGTGGCGCGGTTGCACTCCGGCGACCCGTCGCTGTACAGCGCGCTCGCCGAGCAGTGCCGCCGACTCGACGCGCTCGGCATCGAATACGAGATCGTGCCCGGGGTGCCGGCTTTCGCTGCCGCCGCGGCAGCGCTCAAGCGGGAGCTCACCGTACCGGGGGTTGCCCAGACCGTGACACTGACCAGGGTGTCGACTCTGTCCACCGCGATGCCGCCGGGTGAAGAGCTGGCCGGTCTTGCCAAAGCCGGCGCGACCCTCGTTTTGCACCTGGCCGCAGCACAGATCGACGCCATCGTTCCGCAGCTGCTCTCCGGTGGATATCGGTCTGAAACCCCAACGGCAGTAGTGGCTTTTGCGAGCTGGCCACAACAGATCGTGTTGCGTGGCACCCTGGCCGACATCGCCGAGCAGCTGCACACCGCCGGCATCACCAAGACGGCCGTCATCGTGGTCGGCGACGTGCTGGGCGCCGAAGGCTTCACCGACAGTTACCTGTATTCGGTGGCGCGGCGTAGCGAAGGCCCGCACTGATGCGCGTGTTGCTGCTCGGCGGTACCGCCGAGGGGCGAGCACTGGCGAAAGTCTTGCACCCCCAAGTCGATATCGTCAGCTCGCTCGCCGGGCGGGTGCCCGATCCCGCACTGCCGGTGGGGCCGGTACGCATCGGTGGTTTCGGTGGCGTCGACGGATTGCACAGGTGGTTGCGGGACGAAGGCATCGGCGCCGTTGTCGATGCCACGCATCCGTTCGCGGCCACCATGACCGCACACGCCGCGCAGGCGTGCAGCGAGCTGCGCGTTCCGCATCTGGTGCTGGCCCGCCCGCCGTGGGATCCCGGTTCGGCTATTGTCGTCGCGTCTGACCTCGATGCGGCTAAGGAAGTTGCCCACCAGCAGTATTCGCGAGTATTTCTGACGACCGGGCGGTCCGGCGTCGCGGTTTTCGCCGACAGCGATGCGTGGTTCTTGATCCGTGCCGTCACCGCGCCCGCAGACGCCGTCATGCCGCGCCATCACCAACTGCTGCTGTCGCGCGGGCCGTATCACTACGATGACGAACTGAAGCTGTTCGCCGAGCACCGCATCGACGTGCTGGTGACCAAGAACAGCGGCGGCGACATGACCCGCGGTAAGGTGGATGCTGCTGCGGCACTTGACGTTCCCGTAGTGATGGTGGCCCGACCGCCGCTTCCGGACGGGGTGCCAACGGTCGACACCGTCGCAGCAGCCGCGCGCTGGGTGGGGCAACTGCGTTAACCAGTAAGGGCGTCGCGTTCGGCATCGGCGATTAGTGCATCGCGGGCACGGGCGACGCGGCATCGATTGGTGCCCACCGGGCCGCCGCACACCGCCGCAGCGTTGGCATAGGACAGCCCGAATACCTGAGTGAACACCAGCGTCTCTCGCTGGTCGGGACCGGCCGATCAAGGCGGTCCCTTCGACGAGGTCGTCAAGTCCGCGGCAATGGACGTAGATGCGATACTGCGGCCATGCGCTATTGGCGGAACACCGAATTCGGTCGTCGCGATTTTCTTGGCGCCGCCGTTGTGCTACCGCTGGCGGCTTGCGCTGGCTGCACGAGCGGCGCACCATCCGCAGCGACGTCCACGGCAGTCAACGACCTTTCTTCTCGCCTCGAAGAGGTCGAACGGCGATACGAGGGTCGCCTTGGCGTCTATGTGCCTGCGAGCGCCCGGAGCGGCGCGATTGCCTACCGCGCCGACGAGCGCTTCGCATTTTGCTCGACGTTTAAGGCGCCGTTGGTGGCCGCGGTGCTGCACCAGTATCCGACCTCACACCTGGACACCATGGTCAGGTTCACCAGAGCCGACGTCAACTCGATCTCGCCGGTGACCGAACAGCATGTCGACACCGGACTGACCGTCGGGCAACTGTGCGACGCAGCCATCCGCTACAGCGACGGCACCGCCGCCAACCTTCTGCTCACCGAGGTCGGCGGACCGACCGGGTTCACCGACTACCTGCGCAGGTTGGGAGACAACACCAGCCGGCTCGACCAGTCCGAGCCGGAGCTCAACCGGGATGCGCCCAATGACACTCGGGATACGACGACCCCGCACGCGATCGCTCTTGTCTTTCAACAGCTCCTGCTCGGTGACGCACTGCCGCCGGACAAGCGGACGCTGCTTACCGACTGGATGACACGCAACACCACCGGCGGTAAACGGATCCGCGCGGCCTTTCCCGCCGACTGGAAGGTGGCCGACAAGACCGGGTCGGGCGACTACGGACGGGCCAACGACGTGGCGGTCGTATGGCCGCCGACCGGCATGCCCCATGTCGTCGCGATTTACACCGACATCGTCGGCGGCGGATATGACGCCCAGCCCAATGAGGCATTCGTCGCCGACGCGGCGCGCGTCGTGGCGTCCGCACTCATCAACTAGCCCGGATAGCGCCGCGGTGTGAACACCCTGTCACCGAAATCGCTTGCATGCCATTGTGTTTGCGACGAACCGATAATCAGCAGGCAGCGCATGTCAACATCGGCGGGGTCCAGGTCGGCCAGTCGCACCACGCGCACCTCCTCGTCGGGACCCGACACGTTACGTCCGATCACCACCGGTGTGCCCGGTTCGCGATGGGCCAGCAACAGGTCCCGCATGGCGCCCACTTGCCAGGTCCGCGACTTCGACGCCGGGTTGTAGATGGCCAGCACCAGATCCGCGGCAGCGGCCGCGGAAAGCCGCGCGGCGATGACGTCCCACGGCTTGAGCCGGTCCGACAACGAGATCACCGCGTAGTCATGCCCCAGCGGAGCGCCCACCTTGCTCGCTACCGCCTGGGCCGCCGTCATCGCCGGGATCACCCGAACCTGTACGCCCGGCCACTGCTTGGCCTCCTCCAGCACCGCGGTGGCCATCGCGAACACGCCTGGGTCACCGGACGACACCACCGCCACCGCGTGGCCCCGCTCGGCCAGCGAGCAGGCCAACCGGGCCCGGGCCGGTTCGTCGGTGTTGTCGCTGGCATGGCGGCGCTGGCCGTCGCGCATTGGGACCCTGTTCAGGTATCCCCTGTAGCCGATCAGATCAGTCGCACCGGCCAGTTCGCGCCGGCTCTGCGGTGTCATCCACTCGGTGCCGCCGGGCCCCAGTCCCACCACGGCAACCGTGCCGGTGACCCCCGACCGGCGCCTCCCACCCGGCAGCATGGCCAGCGAAAAGTACGGCACGCTGGTCTCATCGACGTCAGCGGCGGGCAGTACGCGCTGTCCCGGTGTGCTCGCCCGCTCCACATAGAACGTGTCGTCGAGCTGCCCGGAAGCCGAAAGTGCTTCGCGCACATTGTGGTACGAGCGCCCAAGCTTGAGTATCACGGCTGCGTCGGCATCGGCGAGTCGGCGGGTCAACTCGCTCACCGGTAGGGTGCCGGGCAGCACCGAGAGCACTTCGTCGCCGGCCACCAGGGGAGTGGCGACGGCGGCGGACGCGGCGCTCACCGACGTCACACCCGGCACGATCACAGCGTTGAACCGCTCCGTCAACCGGGTGTGCAGATGCATGTAGGAGCTGTAGAACAGCGGGTCGCCCTCGGCCAGCAGCGCCACATTGCGCCCGGCGGTCAGGTGTGCGGCGATCCGCTCGGTGGCTGCGACGTAAAAGTCCTCCAGCGCACCCGCATAACCCCCGGGATGGTCGGTCGTCTCGGTGGTCACCGGATACACCAGGTGCTCCTCGATCTGACCGGGCCGCAGATACGGTTCGGCGATGCCGCGCGCGATGCTGCGGCCGTGGCGGGCGCTGTGGTAGGCCACCACGTCGGCCTCGCCGATGAGCCGGGCTGCCTTGACCGTCACCAGCTCCGGATCGCCGGGTCCCAGCCCGACCCCCCACAGCGTGCCCCTCATTCGCGTTCGGCCGCTACCGCGTTGACGGCTGCGGCGGCCATGGCGCTGCCACCGCGCCGGCCCCGCACCAGCAGATAGGACATGCCGCGCGGGCGTTCGATCAGCTCCTGCTTGGACTGCGCGGAGCCGACGAAGCCGACCGGTCCACCCAGCACCGCCGCCGGCGGCGGAACTCCGTCGTCAGCCAGCTCCAGCAGGCGGAACAGCGCGGTCGGGGCATTGCCGATCGCGACCACCGCACCCGCCAGCTGGTCGGCCCACAACTCCACAGCGGCGGCCGAACGGGTGGTCCCGTGGTCGGCGGCCAACGCGGCCGCGCGGGGATCGGCTACCAACGACACCACCCTGTTGCCGGCCGGCAGTCGCGCTTCGGTGATTCCCGCGGCCACCATCGACGAGTCGCACAGCACCGGAGCCCCACCGCGCAGCGCGGCTCGGGCCCTGGTGACGACATCGTGGGTGAAGGCGACATGATCGGCGACATCGACCTGCCCGCAGGTGTGGATCAGGCGGACCACCACGCGTTCGACGTCGGCGGGAAAGCGGGTGAGGTCGGCTTCGGCGCGGATGGTCGCGAACGACTGCCGGTAGATCTCCGCAGGATCGCGGATGTAGTCGAGCACCCGCTCACCTTAGGACCTCAGCACCCGGTACCCCGTGCCGGTGGCGACCAACACCTCAGCGCCCACCGGGCTGCCGCACGCCCGTTCGCAGCCGACGAAGTGCCGGTGCACCGGGTAACTGCCGTCCAGCGCTTCCGCGGCATCGGCGCGCACGTCGGCGACGGAGTGTGCGCAGCCGGGGCTACCGGTGCAAGCGCTGACGGCCAGCCATGGGGACTTCGCGTCGAACACCAGGCCCAGCGGCGCCAACACCCGCAGCGCGGTGTCCGCGACCTCCTCGGTGAGATCGCACACCAGCACCGAGCGCCACGGCGTGATCACCACGGGGGCCTCGATGGCGGCCAGAAATTCAGCGACGCGGGCGGACAGGATCCCCAGCGGCACTGCGGCCCCCAGGGTTACCCGACCGTCGCCCTGCCGCATCCACCCCACCGGTGCCGCACCGCGCGGGGGCAGCACGGCACCCCCGCTCGAGCCCGGCAGCAGATCATCCGGGTTATCCAGTTCGGTTACCCGCCAAGCTTTCCCGCGGATCTCAAGGAACCTCAGCGCGGCATCGGCTAGGGCCCGGCAGACGTCGTCAACGGGCACGCCGGTGTCGCGACCCGCCAACAGCAGTCGGGGGCCGTCGGCGAACACGTGCACCCCCACATCGGCGCGCAGACCCGACACGTCGCCGCGGCCGTCGTCGAGGCTGAACCAGAACCGGCCGCCCAGGTTCGCCAGCCTTGGTTCGGTACAGATCGCCGTATCCAATTCGCCGACCCAGCGGCGTACATCCGCATTGCCTCCCACGCGGCCGGACAGCGGCGACGCCACGATGTTGCGTACGCGCTCGTGGGTGGCCGACGGCAGGAGCCCTGCCTCGGCGATGGCCTCGGCGACCTTGACGACGTCGGTGATCGCCCGCAGCTGCAGGTTGCCGCGGCCGGTCAGTTCCAAGGTCGCCGAGCCGAATTCGCTGGAGATCCCCGCCAGTGTCGCCAACTGGGCGGCGCTGAGCATGCCGCCCGGCAACCGAACCCGCACCAGCGCCCCATCTGCGGCGTGATGCACCTGCAACGCGCCAGGGCAGGCATCGGAGTCGCGGATTCTGGCCACCCATCCACGGTACGGCCCGGGGTTTGGCCGACGGTTTGACGGGCACACCGGTGTCTGTGCGAACGGTGGAATACGCCCCCGGACGGTCGGCCGACCTTTTCGGCGATGCCGCGCAACCCACCATCTTGCTGTGGCACGGCATGCAGAGCGACGCGCGTAGGGTCATCCGGCCCCTCGCCGAGCTGCTCGCCGGTCACGGTGCCGCCGTGGTGGTGCCGGACTGGAACTCCCACGCCGAGGACGGCGGGCGCGCCGACCTGTTGCGATCGGTCGACTTAACTCGCGAACCAGCAACCGGCGGGATGGTGCTCGTCGGGTGGTCGTTAGGTGGTGTCGCCGCGGCCGGCCTGACCCTGGCCGCGCGCAGCCACAACGTGGTGATCTCGCATACGGTCTGTCTTGCCGGTGCCTTCATGGCCGACGACCCGATTTCCGGACGGCCGGTGACCGACCTTTTCACGGCTGATCACGTCGGCTCGCCGTTCACCCTGCTGCACGGTCTGGCCGATGACGTCGTACCGGTCAGTGCCAGCAGAGATTTCGCCGCGGCACTGGAACACGCCGGCTGGCCGGTGGACGTGGCGGTTCTCGCGGCCGATCACGGGTCGATCGCCGGCACCGAGTATGACGCCGCCGCCGATCGCTACGTGCCGGCTGACGGCACGCAAGCGCAACCCGTAGTCCGCGAGGTCGCGGCTCGGATCGCGATGGTTGCTCGCCCGACAACCACGTAGACGACTACCCAGGGCGTCCGCTCGGCCGCGGCACCAACGGGTGGTGTTGCGGGGGCGCCGTCCCGATCGGCGTAACCTGCATCTCAGCGGAGGACCGGGAGGCTGTCATGGCGCAGCAACGTGCACTGAAGGTCGCGATCATCGGCGCCGGGATGTCCGGCATCTGTATGGCCGCCAAACTGCAGGACGCGGGCATCGACTCGTTCATCATTTTCGAGAAGGCCGACGATGTCGGTGGTACCTGGCGCGACAACACCTATCCCGGACTCACCTGTGACGTCCCGTCGCGCTACTACTCGTATTCGTTTCGCCCGAACCCGAACTGGTCACACTGGCTGCCGCCCGGGTGGGAGATCCAAAAGTACTTCCAGCAGGTGGCCGACGAGCGGGGCATTCGTCCGCATATCCGGTTCGGCACCACCATCACCCGGGCCGAGTATGACGACGGGAAGTGGCGGCTCACCACCTCCGATGGCGAGCCCCAGACGTTCGACGTCCTGATCACGGCGACCGGGGTGTTGCGGGTGCCCCGCTATCCGGACATCCCCGGACGTGACACGTTCGCCGGACCCGCGTTCCATTCGTCGCGCTGGGATCATTCGGTGCCGCTGGCGGACAAGCGGATCGGCCTGATCGGTACCGGCTCCACCGGTGTGCAGATCACCGCGGAACTCGGCGGCAGGGTGCGCCAGCTCAAGGTCTTTCAGCGCACCGCGCAGTGGATCTACCCGCTGCCCAACCCCCGCTATTCGAGGTTGACCCAGGCGGCGCTGTCGCGGTGGGCGGTCCTGAATCGGCTGCCTTACCTGTTCTGGGGGTGGTTCTTCCGGCTGGTATTCGGCCGCGCCCCGATCCGGCCCGGCTGGCAGCGCAAGCTGACCACCGCCGAGTGCCGGTGGAACCTGCGGCTTTCGGTGCGCGACCCGGAATTGCGCGCCAAACTCACTCCGACCTACCAGCCGATGTGCAAGCGGCAGGTCATGGCCGGGCACTTTTACCGTTCCGTGCAAAAGCCCGGCGTTGAAGTGATCACCGACCCCATCGACCACATCGAGGCACGCGGCATCGTCACCGCCGATGGTGCCCTGCACGAACTGGATCTCATTGTGTTCGCCACCGGGTTCGACGCCCGGGCTTACGTGCGGCCGATGGAGATCATCGGCGAGGGCGGGCTCACCCTGGACGAGGTCTGGGCCGACGGTCCGGTGGCGTATCGTTCCGTCGCCGTACCGGGATTCCCCAATCTGTTCATGATGATGGGACCGCACTCGCCGATCGGCAACCAGTCACTGATCCCGATCGCCGAGGATCAGGCCAACTATGTGATGTGGTGGATCGAGCAGCTGCGCGCCGGCCGGATGCTTGCCGCCGCGCCCACCGAGGCCGCCACCAAGCACTACAACGAAGAAATGAAAGCCGCCATGCCACAGACGATTTGGGTCAGCGGCTGCAACAGCTGGTACCTCGGCAAAGACGGCCTGCCCGAACTGTTCCCGTGGACGCCGGAGACTCACCGTGAGCTGCTGCGCCAACCTGAGCCCGCCGACTTCGTCGTCCGCTGAAACGGCCGGACCGCTAAGGGCTCCCGGCTCAGTCGTCGATGTGGGCCGGTGGGTCGGCGAAAGCAAGATCCCCAGGGCGCTGGTCAGGACCCATCGAATCGCATCGCTTGTCGGGCACTAGGTAGGAACTGGCGCCGTTAAGCACCAAGTGGGAAAACGCCACACAACGTTGCCAGGTGCCGTCAGGCTGAATAGGCCCATCGCACTTGCTGATCACGCCGAACCCTGGGTACTGGCAGCCGGCGTGGGCCGGCGGCGCTGCGGCGATGAGGCCTCCGGTCATCAGCACGGCAGCCAGTCCTGCGACGATGCAGCATTTCATGGTTTGTCTCCCGTCACATGCCCGCTGGCGTAGTTGATGACGTTACCGCCGATGTACCGGGTTGAGGCCACGTTAACGGCCCAATTTCACGTGAGAGTAGTACCCGACGTCGCCGCGGCGACCCCATCGACCACATCGAGGTGCGTTGCATCATCACCGCCGATGGCGGTCAACCCGAGCCTGCCGACTTGGACGTGCGGACAGCCTGAACTCGACTACACGCGGCGAGGAACGCTACCCAGTTCGCGCATCCAGCCCTTACGGGCGGCGTCGTGCCACTTCAACGCTGTCGGTATGGCACGCCATCCTTGTCTGATGGTCGCCCGCACGGCGCGGTAGCTGGTCTCGTCGACGCCGGACCAGCCGATCCCGAACCGCTCGCGCACGATTGGGGGCAGGCCACCGAAGATCACCAACCGCATCGGCGGAGCCAGCGCGGTGCGGACGGGGATGGTGGGTAGTAGAGCGTCCATGATCGGTTTCAGCAGGGGAGTGCTCGGATAGTCCGGGGACGCGCTCATGTCGGGGATCGCCGTGCGCTGGATGAACTCGATCAGAAAGTCTGAAGCGGCGTTCGGCTGCAGCACCTCGGTGCAGTAGCGCTCGTACTCACGGTTGAACGCGCTCAGTGTCGGTGGCAGCACCGAATCCGACATGCCGTATCGCCGAAACCATTCGCAGCCCTCGAGGTAAAGCTGCTCACGCTCGCGATCGGTGAGCCGGTGCACATCCCAGTACTCGGCGAGTCGGTGCACCATCACCTGGAAGGTGGCGTGCGCCCACCAGTATGTCTCCGGATTCAGGGCATGATATCGCTGCCCGTCGGGCAGATTTCCTTTGATATCGCGGTGGAAATCGCGCACCTGCACACCGGTCCCGTCCGCTTCGGGGCCATCGTAGATGGTACCGAGAATGCCTGGCAGCGAACGGAATACCCGATCGACGGGGTCGTCGAAAAAATTCGAGTGGTCGATGAGACCCTGGCCGATAGCGGGATGCATCGTCTGCATCAGGCCGGCCGTGCCGCCTTCGAAGGCGATCCGCATGTCGCCCGCCCAGCGCCATAACAATGACCGCGGGCCCAGGTCGATGCGCGTGCTCTGGCTCACGAAAGACCAGTCCGGCGCGTGTAGACGTCGTGCTGCTCACGTTGCAGGTCAGTGGTGAAGACGCGTCCGGTACCCAATGCGCGGCCGAGCGACTCGGCGAGACCCATCGGCATGAGGCGCTGAGCCCACAGCGTCGCCCCCAGCGAACGGGGAATGGCTACCCGGGGTTTGGGCTTCCCGATCACCCCCACGACCGCCCGCGCGACGTCTTCCGGCTCGGCGTTCCTGAAGCCCTTGGCATGTCCGACGCCAGCGACCATGTCGGTGTTGGTCAGCGTCGGCATGATCACGGTGAAGTGCACGCCGCTGCCCCGGTTTTCCATTCGGACGGCGTCGGTGTACCCGAGCACGGCATGCTTTGTGGCGCAATAGGTTGCGATGCCTTCGGTGGGTAGCACGCTGCCCAGCGACCCGATGTTGATGACGTGGCCGCGGCGCCGGGGCAGCATCAGTTGCGCGGCCAATTTGGTGCCGAGGATGACGCCGTGGACGTTGACGTCGAACAGGCGGCGGGTGGCGTCATCGGCTTCCTCGACCGCGCTGCCCACCGTGATCAAGCCCGCGTTGTTCACCACGACGTCGAGTGGCCCGAGTTGGTTTTCCACGGTGTCGAGGAAGTCGGTGAACGACGTCCGATCGGTGACGTCCAATCTCAGGGCCAGCGGTAGCCCGAGCCGGTCACCCGCTGATTTGGCGCCGGCTTCGTCGATGTCGCCGATGGCGACCTTGGCACCCGAATTGTGCAGGGCGGTGGCGATGGCCAGGCCGATTCCGCGAGCGCCTCCGGTGATGGCGACGACTTTTCCGGCAACCGAGGATGTCATCGCTTCACGCTACCCAAGGCGGGTTTGGCGCTACAGCAACCCGCTGGCGCCGGCGTTGCCGGCCATGCCGGCTTGCCCCGTAACACTGGAGGTCACGGTCAACAAGCCGCCTTTGAAGGCCATCGGGACTGAGACTGTCGCTGTGACGGTGGTGCCTGGGGCCAAACCCGCTACCGCAGGAGTCACCGAGAAAGTCATGCCGGGCGGGACGAGGAAGTGGATGATGGCCGCTGTTCCCGAAACGTCGTTCACGACTCCGACGGTGTAGGTGGAGCCACCCGCGCCGGGGATCGTGAGCATGGCGGTTCCCGGACTGCCGGCGCCCCCCAGCCCAGCAGCTCCGCCCGGACCGAACAGCCACCCGCCACGCCCGCCATCGCCGCCGTTGCCGCCGTTGAGTGCGAGATTGGACACGCGAATGGGTGGGTTCATCGGAAGCGTTTGACTGTAGGTTCCGCCGCTGCCGCCTTGCCCACCGGCTCCGCCGGCGCCCCACAACCCGGCGGCACCACCCATGCCCCCGGCGCCGGCGTTGACAACCTTTGTGCTCGAGCTCGACGCCGGCGCGGCCACGCCCCCGGTACCCCCGCCGCCGCCGTTGCCGTACACGTACCCGCCCTGGCCACCGGCCCCGCCGGGTGCGCCCGCACCACCTGCCCCGCCGGCGCCGCCGTTGCCGACCAAACCCGCAGCCCCGCCGGCGCCGCCGGCCACCCCTGCCGTAGTCGCTGAAAAACCGTTGCCGCCATTGCCGAACAACAATCCGCCGGCCCCGCCGTTCGGGTTTGCTGCCGTCCCGTCAGTGCCGTTGCCGATCAACGGACGTCCCAACAGGGCGTTGGTAGGTGCATTGACCACACCCAGCACGTTGTCCATCACCGTCTGCAGGGGTGAGGCGTTGGCCGCCTCGGCGGCCGCGTACGAGCCGGCCGCGGCGCTCAAAGCCTGGACGAACTGGCCATGGAATGCCGCCGCCTGGCGGCTCAGCGCCTGATAAGCCCTGGCGTGGTCAGTGAACACCGACGTGATCGCGGCGGAAATTTCGTCAGCAGCTGCCGGCACCAGTTCAGCGGTGGGCGCCACCGTTGCCGCGTTGGCGGAGATGAGCGCCGAGCCTATATCGGACAGATCCGTTGCCGTTGAAGTCAGCAACTCCGGGATCGCCCACAGGTGCGACATCGCTATCCTCCTGCCACGTCGTCATTTGACGTATCGGTAGACCCGAATGTGGAGATTACGCCGAGTCCGGCCTGATGTCTGCGGGTTGGACGCAAATAATTCGTCGGCGTTGGGCCGGACGCCGGTTGCACGCAGATCTCGGGTCTGTTCGATTGCGCGACAACGGTTTACGCTCCGAGGCGCAAACGCGGGTAAAGTTGTTGCGGTGGTTGCCGCCCCGTCCAACGAGCGGATGATTGTCGGCGTCGCTGCCGCGGCCGTCGCCCTCGGGGTGGCTCAGCTGGTCGGTATCCCGTTCGGTGGGCGGGCCGACGCGCGCACCGCCGTCGGCTCAGCGGTCGTCGACCTGACACCGGGGCCGATCAAAGAATGGGCGATCCAGACCCTCGGCACACTGGACAAGCCCTTCCTGGCCGTCGTTGTGCTCGTGGTGATCGCGACTTTGGCGGCGATCGCCGGAAGCCTCGAGACTCGGCGCCGTCCGATCGGTAGCGCTGTGATCGCCGCGGCGGGTGTTCTCGGATGTGTTGCCGTGTTGTCGCGGCAAGGGGCGACGGCACTCGACACCATCCCCACCATTATCGGCGCCGCCTGCGGTGTGGCGACCTTACGCATCCTCACTCGTCGGACCCGGCCGGACTCGAAGGATCCGGACGGCAGCAGCGACCAGACGGATGCCGGCCGGCGCAGGTTGATCGTTCTGGGGGTGCTCGGATTCGGAGTCGTCAGTGGCGTGGCGGGCGCCGTCATCGCGCGGTTGACGCATTCGGTGGCAGCCGATCGCCGAACCTTCGTCCTTCCCTCGCCACGATCATCGGCACGGCCGATACCCGCGGAAGTGCAACCGAAAGGCGTTGCGCTTCCGAGCTTCATCACGCCCAGCACCGACTTCTACCGGATCGACACTGCACTCAGTGTTCCTCAACTCAGCCACGGCGACTGGCGCCTGCGCATCCATGGCATGGTGGACCACGAAACCACCTACAGCTTTGCCGACCTCGCCCGCTTCGACATCGTCGAAACGGTGGCGACGTTGACCTGTGTATCGAATCCCGTTGGTGGAAAACTGATTTCGACGGGCGTATGGACGGGTTATCGGCTGGCCGATCTGCTGGCGGCGGCCGGTGTGCATAAGGACGCCGATATGGTGCTCTCTACTTCTATCGACGGCTTCACCGCCGGCACGCCGGTGCAGGCCCTCACCGATGGCCGCGATGCGCTGCTGGCTGTCAGCCTCAACGGTCAACCCCTGCCGGTCGAACATGGTTACCCGGCCCGCCTGGTGGTGCCTGGACTCTACGGGTACGTGTCGGCCACCAAGTGGGTCGTCGATCTGGAGCTGACCCGGTTCGACAGGGCAAAGGCCTACTGGACACGGCAGGGATGGGCGGCGCAGGCGCCCGTCAAGACCGAGTCCCGGATCGACGTACCGAGGAGCGGTCAGCGGGTGCCGCTGGGGCCGGTGGTGTTCGGCGGGGTCGCGTGGGCACAAAATCGTGGCGTGCGGGCAGTTGAGGTGCGCATCGGTGACGGGGCGTGGCAGCCCGCGGAACTGGGTGCGAGCTACTCCAACGAGACCTGGCGGTTGTGGAGCTTTCCGTGGCAGGCGAAAAGCCCGGGGAAGCAGAACATTACGGTGCGGGCGATCGACAATACCGGAGCCGTCCAAACGGAGCAGCGGGCTGATCCCGTTCCGGACGGCGCGACCGGCTGGCACACGGTGAGCTTCTCCGTGACGGAGAAGTAAGGCCTACTTGGACGACAGTTTCCGCCAGCTGAATACCGCTATCGCGACGCCGATCAGCGCCGTGATCGGGCCGATGACGGACCAGGTGGTTGTGTTACTCATCGGGCTGCCGCCGAGCACTCCGAATCCCTGCAGGGCCCATATCAGACCGAATAGCGCGATGATCAACCCGACGCCGAAGGTAATGACGAAACCCCTGCTCATATTGGGGACCCTACGCGCCGAGGTTGGTTGTTGGGGCGAAGAACCGGCGACCATGTTCAAGCCTGCGACCCGTGCGGGTGAGCACGCGAGTCAACGCACATCCCGCTGCCCGCGTTGCTCACCTGACTGGTTATTTGCAATCGGGGTATTAGCACGGTCCCAGAAGAGTTCGTGCAAAATGAACGACATGGTTGAAGAGCGTGGCCACTCCTTCTTCAATGACTCTAACCGGGTTACCAGTAGCGTCGCGCTCACGCAGCGCTCGATGAAAACTGCATTGCGAGTCCATGCGAGCGGGTTGGCCGTGACGGCATTCATGTTCGCCGCTGGTGTGCCGACTTTCGGCGCGATGTTCTACCACCGCTACTGGCGTTGGCGGGACTGCTTCAACAATGCCGGCGTCTGCTATTTCACCGACTCGTCAGGGGAATCGCACATTCGCTTTGCAAGGGACGGGGCTTACTTCGGCACGCTAACCGGCGTCTGTGTCACCGGCGCGGTAATCCTAGCCCTGCTGGCGTGGCGGGCCTTCCGGCGATCCAGGGCGCCGCAGGCAGCTCATAACGGAGCGCTTACGGCGCCGGTGGATCCGGCGATAGGTGCAGCTGAATCATTCTCGCTCACAAAGCAAGTCGGGCCTCCGCCGCTTTTGAGTCGCTCCCAACGCCATCTGACGCCACCCCGCCCTCACCGCCCGCACTGATACGTCGTGGACGCTGTCGCTACCACTTGGCCACTCTTGTCGTCCAGATTTTTCTGTTGCTCGCCGTGCTGGCGCCGGCCATCGTGAAGACTGGTGAAGAGGGTGTCGAGTATCGGGCCTGGGGACTGCGCTCCAGACGTCGGCGGGATCTAGAGCGCCTGTCCAACTGGGTCAGTGGTGTTTTCGTCGGTGAGTCGGCGCAGCCAGGAAGGGTTTCGACCATGGCACCGCCGGGACAAGCGCTCCAAGGACATGGAAAGTGACTTCTGCTCCTTGCGGCGCAGGTGCCGCGCCACTCGTGGGTCGCCCACGCCCTTCGTCAATACTTCACAGTCCAACTGGGTACCAGCAGGGCAGGGCGACATGTCATAAGCGATCGTGCGGATATAGTCACCGGCCGCCATGTTGTACCAAAGAGCATTCGTCTCTAGCCACCAATAGGTCCGAACCAACGACCTCGGGCCGATTTCGTCAATTCGCCCTTGCAACCGCTGCTCATATTGGACGACCCATCGTCGGGTGGTACGCAACAAGATCGACGTGCGAGAACCTTTGCTGCAGGGATCTCCCTCGAGCAAGTCGACCTGCGCCAGCCTTGCTATCCACTGCGTCATCATCTCCGGCCGACACAACCAAGCCAACAGGGCGTCTGGGTCGACCGGAATAAGTTGCTGGGCGGTCAACCGGTATCCGCCCTCGGTCACTCCCGTCATTCGCTCGTAGCCTATGAGCCTCGCAGGGTCGTCGTCAAAGACGTGCGGTTTAGCTGGTCAACTTGGTTCTAGTCGCGGGTGGTCGGACGCCGAGTAGGGTGAGGAGCTGGCGGAGTATTCGGGAGACTTGCTCGGTTGCTCGTTTGATGTTGTTGGCGCCGGGAAGTCGGATCAGGCTGATCGCTGTGTCGTGCATCGTGGCGAGAACCATTGGTGAAGAACTGATTCGGACTTGGCATCGGCCTTCGTCGTAGGTGACGTCAGGGACGTGGTGGGAGCGATTCTCAACTTCCCAGTGGCCGCCGACGAACGCGGCGAGGTCGCCGGGGTTGGCTTGGTGGATGGCCAGACTGGCAATGCCCTAAGCGGTCTGGATCGTTTCGGGATGCCGCACAGGTCGGTGGTTTCGCGGCGGATCCGGAACGCTTGGTGAACGCCGGGAAGTCGAGGCCGGCAACGTTCGGGCTGGCGCGGCCGACCGACGTGTGGTGTCCAGTACGCCGTGGGACCTCGTGATCGGGTCAGGATTCAAGTTCGAAGACCGCGGCGCTCACGAACTTACCGGGCGTGCGCGGAGAGTGGCGCCTCTTCGTCGTCACGTCTACATGACGGTGGTGTCGGGGCGAATCTTTTTCGCCTGCTGTCAGCCGCTGAGCACCAGGCCGTCTCAACCGCGATTCGGCGGGTCCGCGCCGCTGCTGTACGAATAGTGAGTGGCTGAGCCGACCGTCCTGTTGCTGTCGACGTCCGACACCGACCTGATCAGTGCCCGTTCCAGCGGAAAGAACTACCGGTGGGCCAATCCGGCGCGGCTGTCCGCGGTTGAGCTAACCGACCTGCTGGACCCGCTGTCGCAGGAAGCCTCGATCGTGGTAATCCGAATCCTCGGTGGGTACCGCGCCTGGGAGGACGGCATCGACACGGTGCTGGCCAGCGGGGTGCCGACGGTGCTGGTCAGCGGCGAGCAGGCCCCCGACGCCGACCTGACCGGTCGCTCCACGGTCGCGGCGGGCATCGCGGTGCAGACGCACATCTACCTGGCGCACGGCGGTGTCGACAACATTCGCCAGTTGCACGCCTTCTTGTCTGACACCGTGCTGATGACCGGATTTGGGTTCACGCCGCCGGTGGCGACCCCGACCTGGGGCGTGCTGGAGCGACCTGATGCTCAGACCGCCGGCCCGACAATCGCCGTGTTGTACTACCGCGCCCAGCAATTGGCCGGCAACATCGCCTACGTTGAGTCATTGTGCCGGGCGATCGACGCCGCCGGCGGGCGCGCGCTTCCGCTCTATTGCGCATCGCTGCGTACCGCCGAGACCGAGCTGCTGGACGCGCTTGGTGCGGCTGACGCCATGGTGGTCACCGTGCTGGCCGCCGGGGGAGTCAAGCCGGCCACGGCATCGGCCGGGGGAGACGACGACAGCTGGAATGTCGAACATCTCGCCGCACTCGATATTCCGATCCTGCAGGGACTCTGCCTGACCAGCTCGCGGGCGCAGTGGAGCGACAACGACGACGGACTGAGCCCCCTCGACGTCGCCACCCAGGTTGCGGTGCCCGAGTTTGACGGCCGCATCATCACAGTTCCTTTCTCGTTCAAGGAGATTGACGACGACGGGTTGATCTCGTACGTCGCCGACCCGGAGCGTTGCGATCGAGTCGCGGGCCTGGCGGTCCGGCACGCGTTGTTGCGCCGCATCGCCCCCGCCGACAAGCGGGTGGCCCTGGTGTTCTCCGCCTACCCCACCAAGCACGCCCGCATCGGCAACGCCGTCGGCCTGGACACCCCCGCTAGTGCGGTCGCCTTGTTGCGGGCCATGCGCGACAACGGGTATCGAGTCGGCGATCTACCCGGTGTCGAATCCGGTGACGGCGACGCGTTGATCCACGCCCTGATCGAACGCGGCGGACAAGACCCCGATTGGCTCACCGAGGGCCAACTGGCCGGCAACCCCATCCGGGTGTCTGCCAGCCACTACCGCGAGTGGTTCGCCACCTTGCCCGCCGAACTGACCGACGCGGTAACCCAGCACTGGGGGCCGCCGCCCGGCGACCTGTTCGTCGACCGCAGCAACGATCCCGACGGCGAAATCGTGATCGCCGCAATACAATCCGACAATGTGGTGCTGATGGTCCAGCCGCCCCGCGGGTTCGGCGAGAACCCCGTCGCCATCTACCACGACCCCGACCTACCGCCCAGCCACCACTATCTGGCCGCCTACCACTGGCTTTCCCAAGACTGTCCGGCCGGTTTCGGATCGCACGCCGTCGTGCACCTGGGCAAGCACGGCAACCTCGAATGGTTGCCCGGCAAGACCCTGGGCATGTCGGCGGCCTGCGGATCGGATGCCGCGCTGGGCAACCTACCGCTGATCTACCCATTCCTGGTCAACGACCCCGGCGAGGGCACCCAGGCCAAGCGACGGGCGCACGCGGTGCTCGTCGACCACCTCATCCCGCCGATGGCCCGCGCCGAAACCTACGGCGACATCGCGCGGCTGGAGCAGCTACTCGACGAACACGCCAACGTCGCCGCACTGGACCCCGCCAAGCTCCCCGCCATCCGCCAACAGATCTGGACGTTGATCCGGGCGGCCAAGATGGACCACGACCTGGGGCTGACCGAGCGGCCGGCAGAGGACACCTTCGACGACATGCTGTTGCACGTCGACGGCTGGTTGTGTGAGATCAAGGACGTGCAGATCCGCGATGGTTTGCACATCCTGGGGCAAAAGCCAACGGGGGAGGTCGAACTCGACCTGGTGCTGGCCATCCTGCGCGCCCGTCAGTTGTTCGGCGGCAGGCATGCGCTGCCGGGTTTGAGGCAGGCGCTTGGCCTGGCCGAGGACGGCAACGACGAACGCGTATCCGTTGATCGGGCCGAGGCCGCAGCCCGCGAGCTCATAGCGGCGATGCAGCAAGCAGGCTGGGACCCGGAGGCTGCCGATCGGCTCACCGACGATGCCGACGTCGCGGCCGTACTGCGTTTCGCGGCCACCGAGGTCATACCGCGCCTAGCCGGCACCGCATCAGAAATCGACCAGGTGCTGCGGGCGCTGGATGGCCGATTCATCCCGTCGGGGCCCTCTGGTTCACCGCTGCGCGGCCTGGTGAATGTGCTGCCCACCGGGCGCAACTTCTACAGCGTCGACCCCAAGGCGGTGCCCTCTCGGCTGGCCTGGGAAGCCGGTGTGGCCCTGGCGAATTCGTTACTGCAGAGATATCGCGCCGACCACGGACAGTGGCCGCAGTCGGTCGGGCTGTCGGTGTGGGGGACCTCCGCGATGCGCACTTCGGGCGACGACATCGCCGAAGTGCTGGCGCTGCTGGGTGTACGGCCGGTGTGGGATGAGGCGTCCCGACGTGTCGTCGACCTGGCGGCGATCCCGTTGTCCGAGCTGAATCGGCCCCGCATCGATGTCACCGTGCGGATTTCCGGGTTTTTCCGGGACGCCTTTCCGCACGTCGTCACCATGCTCGACGACGCGGTCCAGCTGGTCGCCGCACTCGACGAGTCGGACCAGGACAACTACGTGCGCGCGCACGCGCAGGCTGACTTTGCCCGGCACGGTGATCAACGACGTGCTACCACCAGGATTTTCGGATCCAAACCGGGCACCTATGGCGCGGGGCTGCTGCAGCTGATCGACAGCCGCAACTGGCGCGACGACGCCGACCTCGCGCAGGTGTACACGGCCTGGGGTGGATTCGCTTACGGGCGTGACCTGGACGGCCGCGAAGCCGTCGACGACATGAACCGGCAGTTCCGGCGAATCGCGGTAGCCGCCAAGAACACCGACACCCGTGAACACGACATCGCGGACTCTGACGACTATTTCCAGTACCACGGCGGCATGGTCGCTACCGTGCGCGCGCTCACCGGCCAGGCGCCGGCGGCCTACATCGGCGACAACACCCGCCCCGACGCCATCCGCACCCGAACGCTGTCCGAGGAGACCGCGCGCGTTTTCCGGGCCCGCGTGGTCAATCCCCGCTGGATGGCCGCGATGCGCCGGCACGGCTACAAGGGTGCGTTCGAGATGGCCGCGACCGTCGACTACTTGTTCGGCTATGACGCCACCGCGGGGGTGATGGCCGACTGGATGTATGAGCAACTCAGCGAGCGCTATGTGCTTGACCCGGAAAACCGCAAATTCATGAACGAGTCCAATCCGTGGGCGCTGCACGGCATGGCGGAGCGGCTGTTGGAAGCAGCCGGCCGTGGCATGTGGGCCGAGCCGCAACCCGGCACACTCGACGGATTACGGCAGGCGCTTCTGGAAACCGAAGGCGACCTGGAGGGCTAGCCCGTTCTCCCGCGAGCAGGCGCGCTTCCGTGCGTGATTTTGCGTCACCTCGGCAGGTAGGTTGACACCAATGACACCCACCTTCGCCGATCTGGCCAAAGCGCAATACATCCTGCTCACCACCTTTACCAAGGACGGGCGGCCCAAGCCGGTCCCCGTCTGGGCCGCAGCCGATGGTGACCGCCTCCTGGTTATCACGGAGGGAAAGTCCTGGAAGGTCAAGCGGATCCGCAACACGCCACACGTGACACTGGCCATCTGCGACATGCGTGGCCGACCGAAAAGCGAGGCCATCGACGGCACCGCCGCCATTCTCGACAATTCACAGACCGCGGCCGTCTACAACGCGATCGGCAAGCGCTACGGCATCATCGGCAAGGTCTTCAACCTGTTTAGCAAGCTGCGCGGCGGCATGGAGAACAACGTTGGTCTTGAGCTCAGAGTGACTGAAAGCTAACCGCAGGCGCGCTCATCGACGAACACCGAGACCCGTGCGGGGCGCAACGATCTGCAGGGGCCCCGCCTCGTCAGGGCCGACGTCTGCGGCCGCCGTAGTACAGCGTCGCAGTGACGACGATCAGCGTGATCGCGGCCGCGGACGCGACGGCGAGCACTGCCGACCCGCGGTGCGCCGCGCTAATGGCAACGGCGACCAGCGCCCACAAAGCCGCCGCGACGTAGCTCGGTGCGCCGCGCAGGACGGCGGTGAGCACGATCGCCACCGCGGTGGCAAGCACCAGAATCATTACCTGCCAACCGGTTCCGGCGGCAGACCAGCCCGAGTGGATCAACGCGGCGGCGACGTTCACGAACACCGCGACACTGCTCCACCCGAGGTAAAGTCCGAAGCTCAGCGTGGCTAGCCGGCGTAGCCAGAGCGGGCAGGTCAGGGCGTCGCCATGACGCACCAGCAGTCGCACCACGTCGATCAGCGCGGCGACCATGATCGCGAAGACGACGACGGTAAGCCACAGCCAGTCCTGCGCGGCGATCACCAGCCAGGTGCTGAAGCCGATGAACACGACCGACGCCTCGATAAGCGCCCGGGTCTCCCATGACGCCCCCAGCCCGACCCGCAGCACCGCGAGGCACGTGATCGCGCACAACAGCGTGATTAGCCCCCAGATGGAGAACGCGTACCCAGCGGGCGTAATCAGCGCCTCGTTAGTGGCCCCAGACGACAAGAAGTTGCCGAACAACCGGGCACTGACCAGCGGTGCCGCCAGCTGGCTGAGCGCCAGCAGCGTGGCGACCCAACGCCACGTCTTCACCGACAAATTAGTTTGCGGAACAACCGCATTGCTTTCGGTCATGTGTCATTGTCCTTCCCCGGCAGCGGGTTGGAACGGGATTGTCGAGCTGCGCCTGGCACGCGCGTCAGTCGCGGGTCACCAGGTGCTCGCCGAAGAACGCGAACACCCGTCGCCACGCGTCTTCGGTCGCGGCGTCGTCGTAGCCGAAGCCGGTGACCCGTAATAGCGGCTGGGCGGGCAGTTGGTTGGCGAAGCTGTGCCCGACGCCGGGGTAGGACTTGATGTCGGCGGTGATGTTCTTGGCCGTGGTCACTTCACGCAGGCGCTTGGCCGCGCCGATACCCAGCGGGTCGCGACTGCCGAAGCTCGCCACGATGGGGCAGGCACCGTCCAACGTCGCACTGAGCTGTCGCGGCAGCGGAGTGCCGTAGAACGGCGCCGAGGCGCCAAAGCCCTTGGGCGACAGCACCAGTGCGAACTGGCCGCCCATGCAGAAGCCGGCAATTCCGATCCGTCCGGAGCATTCGGGCATGCCCAGCAGATGCTCCCGCGCCGCCATGACGTCATCGATGGCGGGGCCGTGCTTGGTCAGCACGTCGCGGATCACCCGGGTGATGCATCGGGCCCGGCCGCCCCGCGCGTACAGGTTCGGCGTCAGCGCCACGTAACCCGCTCGAGCCACCCGCTCGGACACCGCCTCGTTGTCCGGTGCGTAGCCGATCGCGTCGTGGACTATCACTACTCCGGGCCACGGGCCCTGCCCGGAGGGAACGTTCAGCAGCGCATCGATCGGTCCAGCGGGTGTGTTGAGCTCAATCGTCGTCATAGCGTCATCTAACTGCAGCCGCCGGGCGACCGTTCGCGGAACTCCGGCAAGCGGCGCAGACGTTGGCGTCACATGGTTGGACGGCTGTTTCTCATCTACGCCGTTGTCGAGCTCATGGTGATTATCGGGCTGGCGGCGGCAATCGGCGTCGGCTGGACCGTCGTGGTGCTGCTGGGCACCCTCGTTCTAGGACTGGGCCTGGGGGCTCCCATGGGCGGCCTGCAGCTCACCCGGCAGTTCATCGCGCTGCGATCCGGTGTGCGGGAACCGCGGAGCGCGCTGAGCGACGGCGCGCTGACGGCGTTGGCCACCGGACTGGTCGTTGTTCCCGGTTTGGCCACCACCGTTCTGGGGCTATTGCTGCTGGTGCCGCCGATCCGCGCGGCGGCACGTCCGGCCCTCACCGCCGTCGCGGTGCGTGTATTCCTTCGCCGCGTTCCGCTGATCAGCGCCGACCCGGTCGGGGTGCCGCGCCAGGACTACATCGACGGCGAAGTGATCGACGTCGTCGACGGCGAGCCGCAGACCCTGCCCCGCGCCCCGGTCCCATATCAGCCGCCGGCGTAGGTCCACTCTTCCCCGCCCCCCATCTAGGGTGTCGCCGTGACGTCTACCACGCTGCTCGTGAATGGCCGGGTGTACAGCCCCAGTCATCCCGAAGCCACCGCCATGGCCGTCCGCGGTGATGTCATCGCGTGGCTGGGCAGCGATCAGGTGGGGCGTAGTCATTTTCCGGATGCCGACGTGCAGGATCTCGCTGGTGCCTTCGTGGCTCCCGGATTCGTCGACAGCCACATTCATGTGACCGCAACCGGCCTGGCTATCAGCGGGCTGGATCTGCGTGGCGCCGTTTCCCGGGCGCAGGTCCTGCAAATGGTTTCCGACTATGCGGCGGCCAACCCGAGTGGACCGGTGTGGGGGCACGGCTGGGACGAGTCGACGTGGCCGGAGAACACCCCGCCCAGCACCGAGGACCTGGACCGGGTGCTCGGTGATCGTCCCGCCTATCTGACCCGAGTCGACGTGCACTCGGCGGTGGCCTCGTCCGGATTGCGACGCCTCGTGCCAGATCTGCCGTCAAAGGCGGGCTTCGACGCCGGGCAGCCGCTGGCCGGCGATGCGCATCACCAGGTGCGGGCGGTCGCCCGCGGCCTGCTGACCGACGATCAACTCGCCGAAGCCCGCGTCGCGGCGCTGCAGGCGTTGGCCGCGTCCGGCATCGTCGCGGTGCATGAGTGCGCCGGACCGGAGATCGGCGGGCTCGATGACTGGCTGGCGCTGCGCGGTCTCGACCACGGCGTGGAGGTGATCGGGTACTGGGGGGAGCCAGTGACCACCCCCACATACGCGCGCACCCTGATCGCAGAGACCGGCGCCCGGGGCCTGGCCGGTGATCTGTTCATTGACGGCGCGTTGGGCTCGCGCACCGCTTGGCTGCACGAGCCCTATGCCGATGCGCCCGGCTGTACGGGCACCCGCCATCTCGACCTGGGGGCCATCGAAGCTCACGTCCGCGCGTGCAGCGACGCCGAAGTGACCGCCGGGTTCCACGTCATTGGCGATGCCGCAGTCTCGGCGGTGGTGGACGCCTTCGAACGAGTCGTGGCCGACCTCGGGGTGGCTGCCGTTGCCCGCTGCGGGCACCGGTTGGAGCATCTGGAAATGGTCACCGCCGAACAGGCCGCCAAGCTGGGAGCATGGGGCGTCATCGCCAGCGTGCAGCCCAATTTCGACGCTCTGTGGGGCGGCGCCGAAGGCATGTACGCGCGGCGGCTCGGTCCGAACCGAGGTTGCCGGCTCAACCCGCTGGCGCTGTTAGCATCGCAAGGCGTGCCACTCGCCTTCGGTTCTGACGCGCCTGTTACCGGCTTCCAGCCTTGGGCGAGTGTGCGTGCCGCGATGCATCACCGCACGCCCGGAAGTGGGGTTTCGGCACGGGCGGCGTTCGCCGCGGCAACCCGCGGCGGCTGGCGGGCCTGCGGCGTCCGCGACGGCATAGCCGGCACCCTGGTCCCGGGCGCGCCGGCCTCGTATGGGGTGTGGGACGCCGGTGTGCTCGACGCCAGCGCTCCTCGTGACGCCGTGCAACGCTGGTCGACCGACCCGCGCTCCCGGGTTCCCGCGCTACCGCGCCTCGACGAACACGACGCGTTGCCGCAATGCCGCCAAACCGTGCACCGGGGCGCCGTCATCCATGGGTAGCGAGAGCGACTCCGAAGACCGCCGGAACGACGACCCCGCTACCGGCCCGGAGCAAATACCGAGTGATTCGCTGGGTGTAGACCCCCGCGAGTTGCCAACAGCACGGGCTGGCGGCGCTGCTGGGCTGGGTCAGCTGGCCCGCCGCGTCGGTGCGCGGAACGCGAAGGCCGTCTGGGCCTGGCTGCGGCCCCGGTTGGCGCGGCTGGCCGTCACGCTCGCCGGCGGCCTGCTGATGTACGCCAGTTTTTCGACGCTCGACTGGTGGTGGGCCGCCGTCATCGCGATCGCGGTATTGGCCTGGGTGTTGATGCATCCCGCCACCACACCGGCCGGGGGGCTGGGCTACGGCTTCTTGTTCGGTGTCGCGTTCTACGTGCCGTTGTTGCCGTGGATCAGCACGCTGGTGGGCGAGATGCCCTGGCTGGTGCTGGCGACGGTGTGCGCATGCTTCCCGGGCCTGTTCGGCCTGTGTGCGGTAGTGGTACGGCGGCTCCCCGGATGGCCGATCTGGTTCGCGGTGCTCTGGGGCGCCCTGGAGTGGTTCAAATCGATCTTTCCGTTCGGTGGCTTTCCCTGGGGATCGGTTGCCTTCGGTCAAGCCAGCGGGCCGCTGTTGCCGTTGGTGCAACTCGGCGGTGTTCCGCTGTTGTCAACGTCGGTGGCGCTGGTGGGTGCCAGCGCGGCGGCGATCGCCCTCGAGACCGAGAAGTACCTGCGAACCGGTGGTAACACCGGGTCAACCGGAGGCGAGGCTCGACCGCCGGCGGTCGTATTGCCCGGCGTCAGCATCTGCCTCGTTTTGTTGGCCGCCGTCCTGGTCTGGCCGCAGGTGCGGCACGCGGGCACCGGTTCGGGCGGTGAACCTACCGTCACCGTCGCCGTTGTGCAGGGCAACGTGCCCCGCCTCGGCCTGGAGTTCAACGCACAGCGCCGCGCGGTCTTGGACAACCACGTCAGCCAGACGCTGCGGTTGGCCGACGATGTGCGAACCGGTCTGGCCCCGCAACCCCGGTTCGTCATCTGGCCGGAGAATTCATCGGACATCGATCCGTTCGCCAACCCAGACGCCGGCCAGGAGATCTCGAAGGCCGCCGACGCGATCGGGGCGCCGATCCTGATCGGAACGCTGCTCGCGAGGCCGGGCCGCATGGACGACAACCCCGAATACACCAACACGATGATCGTGTGGAATCCCGGCACGGGGCCCGCCGGCCGACACGACAAGGCGATCGTGCAGCCGTTCGGTGAGTACCTGCCCATGCGGTGGCTTTTCCGGCATCTCTCCTCCTACGCCGACCGCGCCGGCTACTTCGTGCCCGTTCCTGGCAGCGGGGTGGTACGCATCGCCGGGGTGCCGGTCGGAGTCGCCACCTGCTGGGAAGTGGTATTCGATCGCGCGCCGCGCAACTCCGTGCTCAACGGCGCGCAGGTGCTGGCTGTGCCCAGCAACAACGCCACTTTCACCAAGGCCATGAGTGAGCAACAGCTGGCATTCGCCAAGGTTCGCGCCGTCGAGCACGACCGCTTCGTTCTGGTGGCCGGAACCACCGGGATCAGCGCCGTGATCGCGCCAGACGGCGCTGAGGTGAAGCGCACTGAGTTCTTCGCCCCGGACTACATCGACACCCAGGTACGTCTCAAAACCACGCTGACGCCGGCGACACGCTGGGCGCCGGTCCTGCAGTGGGTGCTGATCGGGACGGCTGGGGCGGCGGTGGTCTTCGCGATACGGCACAATAGTGCTTTCTCCGGCTGGTTCCCACGTTCGAGGCGCCCGCGGTTGCCAAGGCGGTCGGGGCCGGATGAACCTGACGATTCCGATTCGCCGTCAGCTGAAACGGACGACATGGAAGTTGCGAACGAATCAGCGACGGCACACGTTGGGACTGCTAACGACGCCCCGTCCGACGAGGGCGACCGAACGTATATCGGGCGAAATGAAGGAGCTACATGACCACCGGCCAGCCTGCGCCCGAGGTTGCGGGCAACAGTCCCAGCCAGCGCGTCCTGGTGATCATCCCCACCTATAACGAGCGGGAGAACCTGCCGCTCATTCATCGACGCGTGACGGACGCGTGCCCCGACGTCCACGTCCTCGTCGTCGACGACAACAGTCCCGACGGCACGGGCCAGCTCGCAGACGAGCTGGCCGCGGCCGATCCCCATCGCATCCACGTGCTCCATCGAACCGTCAAGAACGGCCTGGGCGCCGCTTACCTCGAGGGTTTCGCCTGGGGGCTGAGCCGCGATTACTCGGTCTTGGTCGAAATGGACGCCGATGGCAGCCACGCGCCCGAACAGCTCTACCGGCTGTTGGAGGCCGTCGACGCTGGCGCAGACCTGGCGATCGGCTCGCGTTACGTACACGGCGGCGCCGTACGGAACTGGCCATGGCGCCGCTGGGCGTTGTCGTGGACTGCCAACACGTACTCGCGGCTCGCTCTGGGCGTCGGGGTCCACGACATCACTGCCGGTTACCGCGCGTATCGCCGCGAGGTGCTCGAGACGATCGATCTGGCTAGCGTCGACTCCAAGGGGTACTGCTTCCAGATCGAAATGACCTGGCGGACCGTCAATACCGGGTTCGTGGTTGTCGAGGTGCCGATCACCTTCACTGAGCGTGCGATCGGTGTGTCGAAAATGAGCGGCTCCAACATCCGCGAGGCGCTGGTCAAGGTCGCCCAGTGGGGCATCGAGGGCAGGCGCAACCGCACCCCGGTTAGTCGCACTCACACCTGAGCGGCGACCCGCTAACTACGGCGGCGTGACCGGATCAGCTCCAATCGTTCCTTGAGCAGCTCTTCTAGCTCCTCGACCGAGCGGCGCTCCAGCAGCATGTCCCAGTGCGTACGCGGCGGCTTGACCTTTTTCGGCTCGGGCAGGTCACCTTCGATCAGGGTACCTTCCATGCCATTGCGGCACAGCCAGGTCCCGGGAATCTCGGCGTCATCGGCGAACGGGACCTCGAACTCCTCGCCGTTCTCGGTGCGGTACCGAGCGATCTGGCGCGGTGCGAGGTCATGGTTGCGGTCCGTCTCATAGCTCACGGCTCCGAGGCGACTACCTCGTAGGACACGATCAGCCATTGGTGCTGCTCCTCTAGGTCTGGAGAGCTCCTGTTGCTCCCGTAATCTGAATCTCCTAAGCGAACGTTAAGACCGTCTGCACTAGTTCCCGGTTTTACATGTTCCTGCTAGTGCGCGACGCGACTATCCATGATACCGGGATCGCGACTGGTAACGGACTAAAGTCGTCAGTCGTGAGTCGTCGCGTCCGACCTCAGCCGTGCCGCTGGTGTGGTCGTGACGTGACCGATGTCGGCATGGGCCGCCGTCGCCAGTACTGCAGGCAATCGTGTCGGCAGCGGGCCTACGAACAGCGGGCGATGATTTCCCGTGGCGAAGTGGCTGTCCTGCCCGCCGATGCGGTGGTGTTGTCAGCCGAGGAGGCCGCCGACCTCGCGGATCGCGTCTACCAGGTCAGGTGTGCCGCTGAGGATGTCGTCACGGCACTGGATGAAGGCGCGGCGGCGGTCGAGTTGCGCGAACTGTGCGACGAGCTGCTGCGCGCCGCCAGGGCCGCCGACGGATGGCGCCGCGTCGGAGTCTGAGCCGCGCGGTCGAACCCTCGTCGCGACCGGACCGGTACAGTCGCGCCATGGACGGCGGGCCGGGTGTACAAGTGAGTGCAGAGGGCTCACGGTACGCGGGGTGCCGGAGCGTTCCTTATCTAGCTGGGAGTATCCGACGTTTTTGAAATCCTGCCGGAGTTGGCGATACTCACGAGCGAGATTCTTGGGTCGGAATGCTGGACCAAGCGGTTGCTTCGTGCAGCAACTTCGATGACTCGGCGAGAGCCGCATCCGGCGGGTCAGAGACGACCGAAATAGGCGAGGGGTTAGTAATGAGTGATCAGCTCCGGCATGCGACTGAAGCATTGCGGAAAGCGCTGGTCCAGGTCGAACGCCTGAAAAAGACCAACCGCGCGCTGCTGGAGCGGACCAGCGAGCCGATCGCCATCGTCGGAATGTCGTGCCGATTCCCGGGCGGCGTCGACTCGCCGGACAGCCTGTGGCGGATGGTGGCCGAGGGCCGCGACGTGATCGCGGAGTTCCCCACCGATCGCGGCTGGGATGTCGCCGAATTGTTCGACCCCGACCCCGACGCGCCGCACAAGACCTACGCCAAGACCGGCGGATTCGTGGACGGCGTCGCAGACTTCGACGCCGCCTTCTTCGGGATTGCGCCCAGCGAAGCCCTCGCGATGGATCCCCAGCACCGGATGCTGCTGGAGCTGTCGTGGGAGGCCCTGGAGCGGGCCGGAATCGATCCGGGTGGATTGCGGGGGAGTGCCACCGGAGTATTTGCCGGAATCATTGCTCAGGGCTACGGAATGTTTGCTGACGGAATCGAGGGCTACCGGCTTACCGGTATGACGTCGAGCGTGGCATCCGGTCGGGTTTCCTACGTGCTGGGTCTGGAAGGCCCGGCTGTGTCGGTGGATACGGCGTGCTCGTCGTCGCTGGTCGCGCTGCACATGGCGGTGCAGTCGCTGCGGTCGGGAGAGTGCGACCTGGCGCTGGCCGGTGGTGCGACGGTCAACGCCACGCCGACGGTCTTCGTCGAGTTCAGCCGGCACCGGGGCCTGTCTCCGGACGGTCGGTGCAAGGCCTACGCGGGCGCCGCCGATGGTGTGGGTTGGTCCGAGGGCGGCGCCGTCGTGGTGGTGGAACGACTTTCGGACGCGCAGCGGTTGGGTCACCAAGTGCTCGCGGTCGTGCGGGGTACGGCGGTGAACCAGGACGGCGCCTCCAACGGGTTGACCGCACCCAACGGCCCCTCCCAACAACGGGTGGTGCGCGCGGCGCTGGCCAACGCTGGACTGTCGGAGACCGACGTCGATGTGGTCGAGGGCCACGGCACCGGCACGACACTGGGCGACCCGATCGAAGCCCAGGCCTTATTGGCCACCTACGGGCAGGGACGGGTGGAGGCCGGCCGACCACCGCTCTGGCTGGGGTCGATCAAGTCGAACATGGGGCACACGCAGGCGGCGGCCGGCGTCGCCGGCGTGATCAAGATGGTGCAAGCCATGCGCCACGAGGTACTGCCGGCGACGTTGCATGTGGATGCGCCGTCCCCGCACGTGGATTGGTCGGCGGGGTCGGTGGAGTTGTTGGCTCAGGCGCAGCCGTGGAAGACCGAGTCGGCCCGGGCCCGTCGCGCGGCGGTGTCGTCGTTCGGGATCAGCGGCACCAACGCGCACGTCATCATCGAGTCGGCGCCGGCCGAACAGCCCCGCGAGGCCGACCGGCGACGCACCGCTGTGCCGTGGACAATCTCGGCTAAATCGGCCTCGGCTTTGACGGGGCAGGCCAGACGATTGGCCGAATACATCGGCGCCCGTGAAGATTTGGACGTCGCCGACATCGGCTGGTCGTTGGCGGGCCGCACCTTGTTCGAGCATCGGGCCGTTATCGTCGGGCGCGAGCGTGACAGACTGCTGGCCGGACTGTCCGCGCTGGCGAACGACGAGCCGGGCGAGTTCATCCGCGGCGTTTCTCAGCCCACCGGCAAGACGGTCTTCGTCTTCCCCGGCCAGGGCTCCCAGTGGGTGGGCATGGCCGTCGAATTGCTAGATACCGCACCGGTGTTCGCGCAGCAGATCGAGGCATGCGGGGAGGTCTTCGCCGAATTCGTCGACTGGTCGCTGACCGATGTGCTTCGTGGTGTGCCGGGTGCCCCGGGGCTCGACCGCGTCGACGTGGTGCAACCGGCGCTCTTCGCTGTGATGGTGTCGCTGGCGGAGTTGTGGCGGGCGATCGGGGTGCGTCCGGACGCCGTGATCGGTCACTCTCAGGGCGAGATCGCGGCCGCCTATGTCGCCGGTGCGCTGTCGTTGCGCGATGCCGCGAAGGTGGTCACGCTGCGGAGTAAGCTGCTGACCGCGCTGGCCGGACCGGGCGGAATGCTGTCGATCGCTTGCGGTGCCGAGCAGGCGCGAGAGTTGTTGATGCCCTTCGGTACTCGGCTCGACATCGCCGCCGTCAACGGCCCTTCGGCGGTCGTGGTGTCCGGCGAGGTGAGCGCGCTCGACGAGCTCAGCAGGGTCTGCGTCGAGCGGGAGCTGCGCGTACGCCGGATCGAGGTCGACTACGCGTCGCACTCGGTCGAGGTCGAGGCGATTCGCAGTGAACTCATCGACGCACTGGCCGGCCTCGAGCCGTCCTCGTCCCGGGTCGCCTTCTTATCAACGGTGACCGGAAGTCGCTTGGACACTGCGGGTTTGGACGCCGAGTACTGGTACCGCAACATTCGGCAGACCGTGCAACTCGACCAGGCCATCCGCAGTGCCTGTGAGCACGGATACCGGGTGTTCATCGAATCGAGTCCGCATCCGGCATTGATCGCCGGTATCGAGGGCACCGCCGGCGCCTGCGGCACCGACCCCGTCGTGGTCCCCACCCTCG
>JALHRH010000009.1 GCA_022841565.1 Mycobacterium sp.
GCCAGCAAGTAATCACCGGCCAGGATCGCGACGTTGTTGCCCCAGCGGGCGTTGGCACTGGGCGCGCCACGACGGACTTCAGCCTCGTCCATCACGTCGTCGTGATACAGCGTCGCCAGGTGGATGAGCTCAACCACCGCACCGGCAACGGTCACGTCGGCGTTCTCCGGATCCGGCCCGGTTTGCGCGGCCAGGACGGTGAACAGCGGACGGAACCGCTTGCCGCCGGCTTGGAACAGGTGCAGCAGGGATTCGGTCATGACCTCGTCTGAACCCCGCAACTCAGCGTCCATGAGCTGCTCGACCCGAGCGACACCGTTACGCACGGTCGCGGCGAATCCAGCGTCGCCGAAGTCGACGCCCGCCACCACCGTCGCCGGAGTTCCCATTCGACCAACATACTGGGGGACGTGCAGCGCAAAGCTTTCAGAGCCCAACTGGTGGTGGTGGGCGCCGGACCGGCCGGGTCGGCGGCGGCCGCCTGGGCCGCCCGGGCCGGCCGGGACGTCCTGCTCATCGACTCGGCCAGTTTCCCCCGCGACAAGGCATGCGGTGATGGGTTGACCCCCCGGGCCATCCTCGAGCTGGAGCGGCTGGGGCTGGGCGACTGGCTTTCCGGCCGCATCCTGCACGGCGGCCTGCGGATGACCGGCTTCGGCGGCGAGGTGGAAGTGCCGTGGCCGGGCCGGTCTTTCCCGTCGCACAGCAGCGCGGTGGCCCGCCTCGAGCTCGATGAACGGATCCGCCAGGTCGCCGAGGAGTCCGGCGCGCGCATGCTATTGGGCACCAAAGTGGTTAAGGTGCACCACGACTCGTCGAGGCGGGTGGCGTCGCTGACGTTGGCCGACCGCACCGAGGTGGCGTGTGACCAGCTGATCGTCGCTGACGGCGCGCGGTCCTCGCTGGGCCGCAAGCTGGGCCGGCGCTGGCATCAGGAGACGGTGTACGGCGTGGCCGCCCGCGGGTACCTGGCCACGGCGCGCGGCGATGACCCGTGGATGACGTCCCACCTGGAGCTGCGCTCCCCCGACGGCGCTGTGCTGCCGGGCTACGGGTGGATTTTCCCGCTGGGAAACGGCGAGGTGAACATCGGGGTGGGGACGTTGTCGACCACCAAGCGGCCGGCCAATCTGGCACTGCGGCCGCTGATCTCCTACTACACCGACCTGCGGCGCGACGAGTGGGGATTCGAGGGACCGCCGCGAGCGGTGGCGTCGGCGTTGCTGCCGATGGGTGGAGCGGTTTCGGGCGTGGCCGGGCCGAACTGGGTGCTGATCGGAGACGCCGCCGCTTGCGTCAACCCGCTCAACGGCGAGGGCATCGACTACGGGCTGGAGACGGGCCGACTGGCCGCCGAGGTGCTTGCGGCGCGTGATCTGTCGCGGCTGTGGCCGGCGCTGCTGACCGACCACTACGCCCGCGGGTTCTCGGTGGCACGCCGCTTGGCGTTGCTACTGACCTTCCAGCGGTTCCTGCCGGCCACCGGACCGATCGCGATGCGCTCCACCACGTTGATGGGCATTGCCGTGCGGGTGATGGCCAACCTGGTCACAGACGAGGACGCCGATTGGGTGGCGCGGATGTGGCGCGGCGGCGGACGGGTGTCGCGGCTGATCGACCGGCGGCCACCGTTCCGCTGACCTTCGCCTATATCAATTTGATTGATATATATCAGGACGGTTGATATTGTCGGATGCATGACTTCACCAGTGGATTTCGAATTCGAACAGGCCTACCGCGGCACATCCGGCCCATTCGGCGATGGCGTCCGACCGCCATGGAGCCTGGGCGAACCACAGCCGGAACTGGCCGCCCTCATCGAGCAGGGCAAGTTTCACGGCGACGTTCTTGACGCGGGCTGCGGGGAAGGCGCCATTTCGCTGGCCCTGGCCGCGCGCGGGCACGCCACCGCCGGCTTGGACGCTTCGCCTACTGCCGTCGAGCTGGCCAGGGCCGAGGCGCAGCGGCGCGGCCTGACCAACGCCCACTTCGCGGTCGCCGACATCAGCGACTTCTCCAGCTATCCAGCCGGATCAGCCAGCCGGTTCCACACCATCGTCGACAGCACGCTGTTCCACTCGATGCCCGTCGAGCTCCGCGAGGGCTACCAACAGTCCATCGTGCGTGCCGCGGCGCGGGGCGCGTCCTACTTCGTGCTGGTCTTCGACAAGGCGGCGGTCTCCGAGGGACCGATCAACGCGGTGACCGAGGACGAGCTGCGCGCGGTGGTCTCCAAATACTGGGTGATCGACGAGATCCGGCCCGCGCGCATCCACGCTCAAGTTCCGGCGGAGGCGCCCGCCATGCTTGGGGTCGAGACTCGCGACGAACCCGACGGTCGCGAATCGGTCGGTGCCTGGCTGCTGTCGGCCCATCTTGGCTAAGAGCAATCCATAGCCCAGGTGTATAGTCCTGCTAATGAAGGCATTTCGGCTGGGTGCTTTCGCGGCCCTGGCGGTCGCCGCCATCGGAGTGGCGGCACCCGCCCAGGCCGACGACTACGACGCCCCATTCAACGCGCAGCTCCACACCTACGGCATCTACGGTCCGCAGGACTACAACGCCTGGTTGGGCAAGATCAGCTGTCAGCGCATCGAGCGTGGCGTGGACAAGGACCCCTACAAGTCGGCCACCTTCCTTCAGCGCAATCTGCCGCGGGGCACCACCCAGGGTCAGGCGTTTCAGTTCCTCGGGGCGGCGCTCGATCACTACTGCCCCGAGCAGGTGGGCTTCCTGCAGCGCGCCGGCACCTAGTCTAGGGCGGCCGAATGCACGCCTGCATGGACGCAGGCTCCGCGCAGCTGAAATTCAGAGCGGCTTGTAGCCCGCGTGCAACGCCACGATCCCACCGGTCAAATTCCGCCACCGCACCGCTGACCATCCCGCTCGCGTGATCTCCTGCGCCAGCGCCGCCTGATCGGGCCAGGCCCTGATCGACTCGGCCAGGTAGACGTAGGCGTCGGGGTTGCTGGACACCGCGCGGGCTACCCGCGGCAGCGCCCGCATCAGATATTCCTTATACGCGGTAGCGAACAACTGGCTTGTGGGAGTGGAGAATTCGCACACCACCAGCCGGCCGCCGGGCCTGGTGACGCGGGCCATCTCGCGCAGGCCAGCGGGGAAATCGGCCACGTTGCGCAACCCGAAGCTGATGGTCACCGCGTCGAACACGTCGTCGGCGAACGGCAGCCGGGTCGCGTCGCCGGCGACCTTGGGCACGTTGCGGGCGCTGCCCGCAGACAGCATGCCGACCGAGAAATCGGTGGCCACACACCACGCCCCCGATTTCGCCAATTCAACGGTCGACACCGCGGTGCCCGCCGCCAAGTCCAGCACCTTCTGGCCCGGCCGGATATTCAGGGCAGAGCGCGTGGCGCGCCGCCAGGACCGGTCCTGGCCCAGCGAGAGCACGGTATTGGTGATGTCGTATCGGCGGGCGACCCCGTCGAACATCGACGCGACGTCCCGGGGATCCTTATCGAGGTCGGCGCGGCTCACCTCTGAGACGCTACCCGGCGGCCGGACAGGAATTCGCCGCCGGTCAATGCGTCGAGCTGGCCCAGGTTGACAGCGGTTGGCACGGTTCAGGCACGGCGCCGCGGGATTGCCCGCACCCGGGCCGCCGGTGACAACACCGCCTCGTAGTGGCCGAGCAACTCGTCGCAGATCACCGACCAGCTGCGGCCGAGCACACTGCGCCGGGCGGCCTGGGAATAGCGGTGGCGTTCGGCCAGCAGGTGGTCGACAGCGCCGGACAGCCGCTCTACAAACTCGTCGACCGGCAGCAACAGGCCGGTGCGGCAGGGAGCGATCAGGTCACGCGGGCCCCCAGCGTCGGGGGCGATGACCGGCAACCCCGACGCCAGCGCTTCCTGTACGACCTGACAGAACGTCTCGTGTTCGCCGGGATGCACGAAGACGTCCATGCTGGCGTATGCCGCGGCAAGCTCGTCGCCGTATAGCGCGCCAGCGAAAAGCGCTGCGGGCAGTAACTTTTGCAGTTTGCCCCGGTCGACTCCGTCGCCGACGATAACGAGCCGCACCGTCCCGGCCGCGGCGAGCACCGCAAGCCGTTCGACGTGCTTCTCGGGGGCGAGCCGACCGACGAACCCGACGATCGGCCTGCCGTCCGGAGACCACCGCCGGCGCAGCGTCTCGTCGCGGGCCGACGGCGCGAACCGAACCAAGTCGACCCCGCGCGCCCATCGGTGGACTCTCGGGAACCTCTGAGCGACAAGGGCTTCGATGGTCGGCGTGGATGGCGCGAGCGTGCGGTCGGCCTGACTGTGCAGGTGGCGGAACCATGCCCACGCCGCCTTGGTGGTCATTGAAATGCCATAGCTCGCCGCGAAACCCGGAACGTCGGTTTGGTAGACGGCCACCGTCGGGACGCCCAGTCGGCGCGCGGCGAGCATCCCCCCGTAGCCGAGCAGGGCCGGTGAGGCCAGGTGGATCACGTCGGGATCGAATCCGCGCAGAACACGCAGGATGTGCGGGGTGGGTACGCCGAGCGGCAGCGTGGTCACTTTGGGGAACATCCGCGAGGGCGTTCGGTGGATGCGGACTCCGTCATAGAGGCGGTCGGCACGGGGCTCACCCGGCGGGTTGTCCGGGGCGATGACGAGGGCTTCGTGACCGGTGCGGCGCAGATGCTCAAGGACCCGAACCACCGAGTTACTCACACCGTTGACCTGGGGGAGGAAGGACTCGGCGACGATGGCAACGCGCACGCCACCACAGTGGCAGCACCGACTGTCGACCAGGTTGCCGCTGGGGATACGCGACGCGAAATCTGTTCGCGCTACGACTCGGCCTGATCCAGCCGCTTGTCTAGCAGCGCCAACAGGATCAACGCGGCCGCACCAATCAGCCAGGCCACCACCGCAATAGACCCCGCCGGGATGATCGCCAGACCGGCGTTGCGATGCTGCACCCGCACCAGGTTTGGGTCCTTCTTGTTGTATTCGACGTAAATCCGCATGCCGGTGGCCAGCTCGGACGGATACAGCACGCCCAGTTCGGGCCGGTATGTGACGCGCTCGGGCGTGACGAACTCGATGGTTGAGCGCCGCGGCCCGGCGCTGAGCACTTCGGCCTGAGCGACTCCCATATTGCGTTTGATCGCCAGGTCATTACGCCACGCCCCGGCCACCAACAGCACCGACTGCAGCGTGACCAGGAGGATGACGATCAACACGGCTATCCGCGCCCACCGCACCAGCATCCTGGGCCGGGTGTCCGGCAGATCCTCGCTGGTGCCGCGAACGAGGATGCGCAGCAGGTCTTTCGGCGATCTACCGAGCCTTTTCACAAGGCGGCCCTGATGGCTGCGTGCAGTCGTCGCAGCGACGACCGGTCCGCCTTGACCTCCAACACCCGAATACCGGCACCGGGCTCGTCGAGGGCGGCGGCCAATTGGTCCACCTCGATCTGTCGGCTCTCCACGTGATACGCCCGGCACAGCGCGCCGACATCGACATCGTGGGGGGTCCCGAAGACCCGTGCCGACACGTCCGAGAACCTCGGGTCGCCCTGCTCGAGCAGTTCGAAGATGCCGCCGCCGTTGTCGTTGGACACCACGATGGTCAGCCCCCGCGGGGTGGGTTCGGTGGGCCCGATCAGCAGTCCCGAACTGTCGTGCACGAAGGTGAGGTCGCCGATCAGTGCGACGGTGCGCGGCGGGGCGTCGGGATCGCCGATTCGCTCGAAAGCGAGAGCCGCCCCGATGATGGTGGACACCGTGCCGTCGATTCCGGCGACCCCCCGATTTGACCGCACCCGGATCCCCTGGGCATTCAGCCCTACCAACGCGGCGTCGCGCACCGGGTTGGACGCACCCAATACCAGTTGGTCACCGGGCCGCAGCGCGTCGGCGAGCGCCGCTGCGACGTGCAGGCCGGTGGTGAGCGGGTGCTCGGCCAACTGGCTGCGCACAGCGGCAATGGCCTGCTGATTGAGTTCAGCACAACGGCGCAGCCAGCCCGGGTCGGGAACACCGGTAGTGATCGCCCGGGTGCCGGTGGCCTGAGAGTTGCCCGAGACGTCGGGCCAGCGCGGCCCCGTCGTCAGCGCGAACACCGGCACCGTCGCGTCGGCCAGCAGCGCCGACACCGGGCGGTGCAGCGTCGGGCGGCCCAGCATGATCACCTGCTCGGGACGCAGCAGCGGCAGCGCCAGCGGGTGCAGCGGATTGGCCGCCGGCGGCGCGGTCGGCTCGGCCACCGTCGGCAACGCCGCGAGGTTGGGGTGCACGCCCGCGCCGTGGCCGGCGACGACGACGGTGTCGGGGGTCAGGTCGATATCCAACGGTTGATCGAAGCTGACCGGCGGCGTGTAGGTCCACGGTCTCCCGTCCGGGCGGCCCGGGGGGGCGGACGAGTGCTCGGGAGCGGGCACCAGAGGTTCGCGCAGCGGGATGTCGAAGTGCACGGGTCCGGCGTTGGCGGTTCGAGAACCCATGGCCGCCACCAATACTCGGCAGGTGGCCGATCGCCAGGTGGCGTTGAGCGCGGGCAACTGCTCAGGCGCGTCCTCGGCCAAACCGAGGCTGATGGTGGCCCGCACCTGCGAACCGAAATAACCGAGCTGCTCCATGGTCTGGTTGGCGCCGGTGCCCAGCAGCTCATACGGCCGGTTGGCGGACAACACGATCAGCGGCACTCGGGCGTAGTTGGCTTCGACCACCGCCGGACCGAGGTTGGCGACCGCGGTGCCCGATGTCATGGCGATGCAGACCGGCGCGTCGGCCCCGATCGCCAGGCCGATCGCCAGATAACCGGCGGTGCGTTCATCGATGCGCACGTGCAGCCGCAACCGGCCGGCCCGGTCGGCGTCCTGCAATGCGAACGCCAGCGGGGCGTTGCGCGAGCCGGGGCACAACACCACGTCGCGGACGCCGCCGCGAATCAATTCGTCGACGACGACGCGAGCCTGGGTCGTCGAGGGGTTCACCTCTACAGGGTGTCACAACTGGCGATTCTCATCGGCTGGTGCACCACATGCGCCCCACCAGTACCTTCGGCTTCGCCGAGGCTGCGTCGGCGGCGCCGGGACTGCGCGTGGCGCGTGTCTACACCGCTTGGAGCAGCACTGGACGCAGACTCGATGGTCGCTGCCGAGTGCCGTGTCCTACGCGCTCAGCCCCCTCACGCCGGTGAAGAACTTCAGCATCGCGGCGTTGACCGCCTCCGGACGCTCCAGAAACCCGAGATGCCCGGTGTCCGGGATCTGCAGGTAGCGGCCGTTGGGCAGCGCGTCGGCAACCTCGCGGCCCAGGTAGGGCGGCGTGATCACGTCGTCAGAGAAGCCGATCACCAGTACCGGCGCGGCGATGTTGCGGTAGGCGGGTAACCGGTTGGTCTGCGGGGCGATGTCCAGCTGGCAGCGAAAGCCGGGGGTGAGCTTGGTCGGCCACATGTTGAACATCGCGATCCAGTCGGCGATGGCCGCGTCGTCGTTGAGCGTCTTTCGGGAAAAGTTCTCCACCAAGCGGGTTTTCGCGTCGTAGCTGGCGGGCAGCCCGATGCCGGCCGCATCGAGATCGGCCTCGGCCTGGTGGAAGAACTGCCGGGTGCGGTCCAGCCGGCCGCGAGTGGCCATCAGCACCGCGGAGCTGACCAGTTCTGAGCGGACCACCATGAGTTCCTGCGCGATGTAGGAGCCCATCGACACCGCAACGATGCGCACCGGGCCGAGGCCCAAGGATTCGATTAGGGCCGCGGTATCGGCGACCACGGTTTGGGTGGTAAAGCCTTCGGCGTTCTCCGTGGCGCCGATGCCGCGATTGTCGAAGGTGACGCAGCGATATCCGGCCGCCAGGAAGGCCGGGACCTGGTGCAGGTGCCAGGTGCGTCCGGCACCGCCGCGACCGGAAATGAAGACAACCGGCTCACCGGTCCCCTTGTCGTCGTAAGCCAGATTGATCACCCGATCGACGGTACAAGCAACGGGTAGCAGGCCATGACCCGGTCGATCCACCAGTGGCGCCGATCCGCCGACGCCCGCAACGCCTGCAGCCGGGCCGGATCGGGAGTAACCGGCCGCACCGGAAGGAACCCGTCGACGGGCGCGACCGGGTCGGTGACGTCGTCGACGAACAGCCGGCCGGTGCCCAATCCGCAGGCGTGCCGCAGTTCCGGCAAGGCCGCCGCGGCCGCCAGCCCGTGGCCGATGCCGACGGCCGAGTCGAGCGCGCTGGACACCACGATCGGGACATCGATCTGCGCTGCGATTCGCAGCATCGCCGAAATCCCGCCCAGCGGAGCAACTTTGAGCACCGCGACGTCGGCGGCACCGGCCCGGACCACGGCCAGCGGGTCGTCAGCCTTGCGGATGCTTTCGTCGGCGGCGATGGGCACGTCGACCCGGCGCCGCAGCTCGGCGAGTTCGGCGACGGTGGCGCAAGGCTGTTCGAGGTATTCCAACGGGCCGCCGGCGGTCAGGGCGTGCGCGGCCCGGACCGCCTCCGGCACGGTCCAGCCCCCGTTGGCGTCCACTCGCACCGTCGGCACCAGCGTCCGGACCGCATTGACCCGGTCGACGTCGTCGGCCAGGCTCTGGCCCGACTCGGCGACCTTCACCTTGGCGGTGCGGGCGCCGGGAAATCGTGCCAGCACGTCGGGCACTTCGGCGGCGTCGACGGCCGGCACCGTCGCGTTGATGGGGATGCGGTCGCGCCGCGCCGGCGGCGGCTCGCGGTACGCGCCCTCGATCGCCGAGGCCAGCCAATGCGCCGCCTCGGCTGGGCCGTATTCGACGAATGCGCCGAATTCGCCCCATCCGGCCGGACCTTCGATCAACGCCAGTTCCCGGGTGGTGATGCCGCGGAACCGCACCCGCATGGGCAGCGCCACCACGTGCAGCCGGTCCAGCAGGTCCCGCAGATCAGGCATCACTGCCCTTAGACCTGCCGACCGGCCAGAAATGTCGCCCGCACCTGCAGGTCGGCGATCTGCTCGGGCGGCACCGTGCGGGGGTCGGCCGAGAGCACCACCAAGTCCGCGTACTTGCCGACCTCCAGCGAGCCGATCACGTCGTCGGCGAACAGCTGCCAGGCGGCGTCGATGGTCTGCGCTCGGATCGCCTGCTCGACCGTGAGCCGCTCCTCGGGCGCCAACACCCGCCCGCTGGGGGCCACCCGGGTCGCGGCCACGCTGATGTTGCGCAGCGGCTCCTCGGGTGTGACGGGCGGGTCATTGTGCAGGGAAATGCGCATGCCGGTGGCCACCGCGGAGCCGGCCGGCATCCAGCGCGAGCCGCGCTCCGGCCCGAACAGCCCGTCGACGATGACGTCGCCCCAGTAGTGGATCTGGTCGACGAAGATGCTGCAGGTGACGCCGAGCGCGGCGGCACGCTGCAGCTGCTCGGGCCGGATGGCGCCGACATGTTCGAGACGCAACCGGTGGTCATCGCGCGGGTGCTGTCGCAGGGCTTCTTCATAGACGTCGAGGATGGTGTCCACACCGGCGTCACCCTGTACGTGGCAGGCCATCTGCCAGCCGTTTGGAAAGTAGGCGCCGACGATTTCGGTGAGCTGCTCTTTGGTGTAGTTGGCGCAACCGCAGGACCCCGGCGTGATGCCCGCCGAGCGGGTGGCGGCGGTGTCCAGGTAGGGAAACGAGAGCGCGATATTGCCGATCCACGGCGAGCCGTCTACCCAGATCTTGATGCCGACCTGGCGCAGCATGTCGTCGCCCTCCCCCGGGGTGGCTTCGGTGGACATCTGCGCGTTGGAGACCTCGTAGGTGCGCAGCCGCACCGTCAGATCGTTATGCAGCTGCTCGACCAGCGGCTTGAACTTGGGGTCGAAGGCCATCTCCGAGCAGGTGGTCAGCCCGGCCCGGTTGAGCCGCGCACACTCGGCGCGCAGCATGTCCGGGTAGTCGCCGGCTCGGACAGCGCCGCCCAGCAGCGGGAACACCGCACCGATCTCCTCGGCGGTGCCGTCGAGTTCGCCAGTCGCGTCATGGCCGTACTTGGCGCCCTTGGGGTCGGGGGTCTCGCGGGTGAGGCCGTTGAGTTGCGCGGCACGCGAATTGAAGTACGCCTTATGCCCGGAGTTGTGGATGATCACCAGCGGGCCGTCCGGCGCGATGTCGTCCAGCCAGCTCAGCGTCGGGTCGGGCAGGCCGGGTTGCAGCAGTGCGTCCCAGCCGTTGAGGTAGGCGCCTTCGGCTCCCCGGCGCGCGGCTTCGCGCCGGATGGCGTCCACGACGTCGTCCGGATCCCTGATGGTGACCGGGCGGATGTCGACGATCCGGTCCGAGAGGGCGATCGCCTCCATCAGCGGGTGCCCGTGCGCCTCGATGAATCCCGGCATCACGCAGCCGTCGCCGAAGTCGATGGTCTGGGTGTCCGGTGCCGTGTACTGCGCGACGTCGGCCCGGTCGCCAACGGCGATGATCCGGCCATCGGCGATGGCGAGCGCCTCGGCCGTGGGACGGGTTTCATCGACGGTGAGAACGGTTCCGGTAATGACGACGTCTGCGGTGCTCATGGGTGCGAACTCTACTGATCGAGGGCCCGCCAGAGCCGAATTGCAACACGTTCTAGTCTTGCTTCATGACTCAAGCCGATGACTCTTCGCGCGAGCGCTCATCGTTCGATTTGTTGCGCAACCCAACCCACAACGGCCACCTGCTGGCGGGGGCCCTCAAACGCCACAAGAACCGGCCGGTCCTCTTCCTCGGGGACACCACACTGACCGGTGGTCAGCTGGCCGAGCGGATCAGCCAGTACGTGCAGGCGTTCGAGGCGCTGGGCGCCGGTTCCGGCGTCATGGTCGGGCTGCTGTCGCTCAACCGGCCCGAAGTCCTGATGATCCTCGGAGCCAGTCAGACGCAGGGTTATCGGCGTACCTCCCTGCATCCGCTCGGATCCCTGGATGACCACGCCTACGTACTCTCCGATTCCGGTGCCAGCGCGCTGATCATCGACCCCAACCCCATGTTCGCCGAGCGCGCGCTCGGATTGCTGGAGAAGGTGGACTCGCTCCAGCAGATCCTGACCATCGGCCCGGTGCCCAGTGGCCTGCAGGGCCTCAAGGACCGAGTGGTCGACCTGTCCGCCGAAGCCGCCAAGTACGAGCCGAAACCGTTGGTGGTGGCCGATCTTCCGCCGGACAACATCGGCGGCATGGCCTACACCGGCGGCACCACCGGCAAGCCCAAAGGCGTGATCGGCACCACCGGAAACATCGCCGCCATGACCCAGATCCAATTGGCGGAATGGGAATGGCCCGAGCACCCGCGGTTTTTGATGTGCACACCGCTGTCGCATGCCGGCGCGGCGTTCTTCACCCCCACCGTGGTCAAGGGCGGCGAGATGGTGGTGCTGGCCAAGTTCGACCCGGCTGAGGTGCTGAGAGTCATTGAAGAACAACGCATTACGGCGACCATGCTGGTGCCGTCGATGCTGTACGCGCTGATGGATCACCCGGACTCGCACACCCGGGACCTCTCCTCGTTGGAGACCGTGTACTACGGCGCCTCGGCGATCAACCCGGTGCGCCTGGCCGAGGCGATCCGCCGCTTCGGCCCGATCTTCGCCCAGTACTACGGCCAGTCCGAGGCGCCGATGGTGATCACCTACCTGGCCAAGGCCGACCACGACGAGAAGCGGCTGACCTCGTGTGGACGTCCCACGCTGTTCGCGCGGGTGGCTTTGCTGGGCGAGGACGGCAAGCCGGTGCCGCCGGGCGAGCCGGGTGAAATCTGTGTCAGCGGACCGCTTTTGGCGGCCGGCTACTGGAACAAGCCGGAGGCGACGGCCGAAGCCTTCAAAGACGGATGGCTGCACACCGGCGACATGGCCCGCGAGGACGAAGACGGCTTCTACTTCATCGTCGACCGGGTGAAGGACATGATCGTGACCGGCGGCTTCAACGTCTTCCCGCGGGAGGTCGAGGATGTCATCGCCGAGCACCCGGCGGTCGCCCAGACCTGCGTGGTCGGCACGCCCGACGAGAAGTGGGGTGAGGCTGTCACCGCGGTGGTGGTGTTGCGCGCCGACGCTCCCCGCGACGAAGCATCGATCGAGGCGATGACCGCCGAGATCCAGGCCGCGGTCAAAGAGCGCAAGGGCTCGGTGCAATCCCCCAAGCGGGTGGTCGTTGTCGACGCGCTGCCGTTGACCGCGCTGGGCAAGCCGGACAAGAAAGCGGTGCGCGCGCGGTTCTGGGAGGGCGCCGACCGCGCGGTGGGCTGAGTGTTGCGGGCCGAGCGTCATTCTGGGGTGACGCTGGCCGTCGGCGGCCACTCTGGCGTGACGCTCGGCAGCCGGTGGCTACGCTGGCGGGCGTGGGTGAGCTGATCAAGCCGCAAGCAAAGCCGCCATGGTGGTTGAAACCGATGAATAAGGTCTTTATCCAGATGTCGAAGCTGGGATTGAGCTTCGGCGGTGAAAGCCCGGTTGTGTTGACCGTGCCCGGCCGCAAGTCCGGCACGCCACGCTCGACGCCGGTGACACCGATGACCTTGGATGGCAACCAATACGTGGTGGCGGGCTTCCCGGGTGCCGACTGGGTGAAGAACGTCCGAGCCGCGGGCGAGGTCACGCTCACCCGCGGGCGCCGCAGCGAACGCGTCCGGTTGGTGGAACTCTCGGCCACCGACGCCAAGCCGGTGCTGCGGGCGTTCCCCATCGAAGTGCCGACCGGTGTGGGCTTCATGAAGCGGTCCGGCCTCGTTACAGACGGGCGCCCCGAGGAATTCGAAGCACTGGCCGGCCGCTGTGCGGTCTTTCGGCTCGACACCTGATGCCGCGCGTGCCGTTCACTTTGCGAGCCCACTATCGCTGCGCGCCTTCGTTATTGACGTATCGGGCGGCCACCCGATGATCGCCAGCTTGGGCCGCGACGTACCCCTATGCATTCGCCGACAGGCGGCTGCTGGCTGCTGCGGCGGCCTCACCATCAACCAGGATGGAGTCTAATAGCCTTGAGTGACAACCCCTTTGACGTTACCCAGTGGCGGGTAGTCGACGGCTTCGGCGATCTGACCGACATCACCTATCATCGCCATGTGCGCGACGCGACCGTGCGGGTGGCGTTCGACCGTCCCGAGGTGCGCAACGCGTTTCGTCCGCACACCGTCGACGAGCTCTACCGGGTGCTCGACCACGCCCGGATGTCGCCGGACGTGGGAGTGGTGCTGTTGACCGGCAACGGGCCCTCGCCCAAGGACGGCGGATGGGCGTTCTGCTCCGGCGGTGACCAACGCATCCGCGGACGCAGCGGCTACCAGTACGCCAGCGGCGAGACCGCGGACACCGTCGACGCGGCGCGCGCCGGGCGGTTGCATATCCTCGAGGTGCAGCGGCTCATCCGGTTCATGCCGAAGGTGGTGATCTGCCTGGTCAACGGGTGGGCGGCCGGGGGTGGGCACAGCCTGCACGTGGTCTGCGATCTCACCCTGGCCAGTCGTGAACATGCGCGTTTCAAGCAGACCGACGCCGACGTCGGGAGCTTCGACGGCGGCTACGGCAGTGCCTATCTGGCCCGTCAGGTGGGCCAGAAGTTCGCCCGCGAGATCTTCTTCCTGGGCCGGGCGTACACCGCCGAGCAAATGCACCACATGGGAGCGGTCAACGAGGTCGTCGACCACGGCGAGCTGGAAGCGGTGGCCGTGCAGTGGGCCGCCGAGATCAACGCCAAATCGCCTCAGGCACAACGGATGCTGAAGTTCGCGTTCAACCTGCTCGACGACGGCCTGGTGGGTCAGCAGCTGTTCGCCGGAGAGGCGACCCGGCTGGCCTACATGACCGACGAGGCCGTCGAGGGTCGTGACGCCTTCCTGGAGAAGCGTCCGCCGGACTGGAGCCCCTTCCCGAGGTACTTCTAACCTGGACGTCGCCTTCCAGCGTCACGCTAGAGTGACGTTCGGCGTCGAACGGCGCGCTGGCGTGACGCTCGATGAAGAAGGCCCGCCTAGACTCCCACCGTGAGCAAGAGTCCGCTGCGCCGGTTGTCCGATCAGATCGTGCTGGCCAGCATGCGCCCGCCGGCGGCACCCCAGATCCTGTTCAACCGACCGGCGATCAAACCTGTCGACTTACGGGGCAAGCGCATCCTGCTCACCGGCGCCTCGTCCGGTATCGGGGAGGCGGCGGCCGAACAGTTCGCCGAGCGCGGCGCCACTGTCGTCGCCGTCGCCCGCCGTCGGGACCTGCTGGACGAGCTGGCCCACCGGATCACCACCGCCGGCGGGACGGCGATGCCGATGCCGTGCGATGTGTCGGACATGGACGCCGTCGACACCCTGGTCGCCGACGTCGAAGAGCGCATCGGCGGAGTCGACATCCTGATCAACAACGCCGGCCGGTCCATCCGCCGGCCGCTGGCCGAATCGCTGGAACGCTGGCACGACGCCGAGCGGACGATGGTGCTCAACTACTACGCGCCGTTACGCCTGATCCGCGGGTTGGCGCCCGGCATGATCGCACGCGGCGACGGCCACATCATCAATGTCTGCACCTGGGGCGTGCTTACCGAAGCTGCGCCGCTATTCGCGGTCTACAACGCCTCCAAGGCTGCGTTGTCGGCGGTGACCCGGATCGCCGAAACGGAGTGGGGCCCTGCGGGTGTGCATTCGACCGCCCTGTACTACCCGCTGGTGGCCACCCCGATGATCGCGCCGACCAAGGCCTACGCCGGGATGCCCGCGCTGACGTCGACGGAGGCGGCGGAGTGGATGATCACCGCCGCCCGCACCCGGCCGGTGCAGATTGCGCCCCGGATGGCGATCGCGGCCAAGGCGCTGAACACCGTGGGGCCCCGCTGGGTGAACACTTTGATGCAACGACGCAACAATCACCACGACTGAGCCAAGGAGACCGCGATGACTAACCTATGGACCACCGTCGCCGCCGAGCGCGGCGCCCTCGCCGACGACCTGGCCGCCCTGAAGCCAGCCCAGTGGGACACGCCATCGCTGTGCGCTCAGTGGACAGTCCGTGACGTCGTCGCCCACTTGTCCGCGACTGCATCGATGACCCCGCTCAAATTCTTCGGCAGCATGGCCGCCGCCGGATTCAACTTCGACAAATTCGCCAACGGCCAGATCGCCCGGCACCGCGGCCCCGACCCGGCGGCCACCCTGGCCGACTTCCGCAGCCTGCAACACTCCACGTCGGCGCCGCCGGGGCCCAAGCTCTCCTGGCTGGGCGAGATCGTCATTCACGGTGCCGATATCCGGCGTCCGCTGGGCATCTCGCACACCTACCCCCCGGAAGTGGTCCGCCAGGTGCTCGACTTCTACAAGGGCTCGAACATGCTTATTGGCGCCAAGAAGCGGATCACCGGGCTGGCGCTGCAGGCATCTGACGGGGACTGGCGCCATGGACAGGGCGAGCCGGTCGAGGGTCCAATGCTGTCGCTGTTGCTGGCCATGACCGGACGGGCGGCGGCGTGCGACGATCTGACCGGCCCCGGCGTGGCGACCCTGCGCGACCGGTGCTAGACACGAAATCATGGAGATCCTGGCGAGCCGGATGCTGCTCCGACCGGCGGACTATCAACGCTCGCTGACCTTCTACCGAGACGAGATCGGATTGGCGATCGCCCGCGAATACGGGGCAGGCACCGTGTTTTTCGCCGGCCAGTCGTTGCTGGAACTGACCGGCTACGACGAACCCGACCATTCCCGGGGACCGTTTCCCGGCGCTCTCTGGCTACAGGTGCGCGACCTGGCCGCAACCCAGGACGAGCTTCGAGGCCGCGGCGTGCCGATCACCCGCGAGGCACGCCGTGAACCGTGGGGTCTGCACGAAATGCACGTGACCGATCCGGACGGCGTCACGCTGATTTTCATCGAGGTTCCGCAAGGCCATCCACTGCGCGCGGACACCCGGCAGTGAGCGGGGACGAACCGAAGGTGAACTGATAGGTAACATCTGGCGACGACTCACGATATTCCAGCATTTCCCCTAGTCAACCGTTCGACAACGGATTCTTCGACCACCAGAATCATGGCCTGTGAACATCCAGCTGTTCCTCTTGATCATCGTCGTGATCACCGCACTCGCATTTGACTTCACCAACGGCTTTCACGACACCGGCAACGCAATGGCGACCTCCATCGCCAGCGGCGCCCTGGCGCCAAAGGTTGCGGTCGCTCTCTCGGCCGTGTTGAACCTGATCGGCGCGTTCCTGTCGACCGCGGTGGCAGCGACCATCGCCAAAGGACTGATCGACGCGAACCTGGTCACGCTGGAGTTGGTGTTCGCTGGGCTGGTCGGCGGGATCGTCTGGAACCTGCTCACCTGGTTGCTCGGTATCCCCTCGAGCTCCTCGCACGCCCTGATCGGTGGCATCGTCGGCGCGACCATCGCGGCGGTCGGCGGACACGGCGTGATCTGGAAGGGTGTGGTCTCTAAGGTCCTGATCCCGGCCGTCATAGCCGCGCTGCTGGCGATCCTCGTCGGCGCGGTGGCCACCTGGCTGGTCTACCGGATCACCCGAGGTACCGGGAACGAGCGCACCGAGGCCGGGTTCCGGCGTGGGCAGATCGGCTCGGCGTCACTCGTGTCGCTGGCGCACGGCACCAACGACGCGCAGAAAACCATGGGAGTGATCTTTCTAGCATTGATGTCCTACGGCGCGGTCAGCAAGACCGCCGTCATGCCGCCGCTGTGGGTGATCGTGTCCTGCGCCGTGGCGATGGCGGGCGGCACCTACCTGGGCGGCTGGCGGATCATCCGCACGCTGGGCAAGGGCCTGGTGGAGATCAAGTCGCCGCAAGGCATGGCCGCCGAATCATCGTCGGCCGCAGTCATTCTGCTGTCGGCCCACTTCGGCTACGCCCTGTCCACCACCCAGGTCTGCACCGGCTCGGTGATGGGCAGCGGGGTGGGCAAGCCCGGCGCCGAGGTCCGCTGGGGGGTGGCCGGCAGGATGGCGACGGCGTGGCTGGTCACGCTGCCGTTGTCGGGCCTCGTCGGTGCGGTCACCTACTGGATCGTGCACTTCATCGGCGGATACCCCGGCGCGATAGTCGGCTTCTCGATGTTGATCGCGGTGTCGACCGCCATTTACCTCCGGTCGCGCAGGGCGAAGGTCGACCACCAGAACGTCAACGCCGAATGGGAAGGTCACTTGACGGCCGGACTGGACGGCGCCATCCAACAGCCGCCGCCCGATCCAGGGCCCCACCCGCCAACCCACCCGCCAAGCACTCCGGCCCGACAGTTCGGCTCCGACGGCCAGATTCCCGCACGGAACGCCTCATGAACGCCTGGTTCAACTACGCAGCCACCGGGAAAATCCTGGTCTTCAGCCTGCTGGCCGGCGCGGCACTGCCGGGACTGTTCGCGCTGGGCGTGCGACTGCAGGCCGCCGGCGGCGGCACCCTCAACACAAACGGGCACGCCGGAAAACAACGTCCGTTGCTCGCAGCCATTGCGTGGGCGATCTACGCGGTGGTGCTCGCAGTGGTGGTCATCGGTGTGCTCTACATCGCCCGGGACTTCATCGCCCATCACACCCACTATCCATTTCTGGGCGCCAAGCCGTAGCGCGGAGTTCCTCGTCAAGTTTTGGCGATGACGCGGGGGGTAAGTTAGTCGCACCATGAACCGTTTCCTGAGTTCGATCGTCTCGTGGCTGCGCGCGGGATATCCGGACGGCATTCCGCCGACGGATACCTTTGCCGTGCTGGCATTGCTGGCGCGTCGCCTGACCAACGACGAAATCGTCACGGTGGCCAACGAGTTGATGCGGCGCGGCGAATTCAGCATCGACAACATCGACATCGGCGTGGCGATCACTCAACTCACCGACGAACTGCCCACCCCCGAGGACGTCGAGCGGGTCCGTAAGCGATTGGCCGCCCAGGGCTGGCCACTCGATGACGTGCGCGACAACGGAGACCACGCATAGCCGTTCTGCGGGCGGTGCGCGTCTCACCGGGTTCAGCGACCCGGCAGCTGCTACCCGCCCTGCAGCGGGTGCTCGACGGTGCGGATTCCGCGTTGGTCGCCGCGCCGGAGCACGACTTCGAGTCCACTGTGGGTGGCCTGCGGGTCGGTGAGGAGATCGACGACGACGTCGCCCTGGTGGTGACGACGTCGGGAACCACCGGGACACCCAAGGGGGCGTTGCTGACGGCCGCGGCGCTGCAGGCGAGCGCATCGGCCACCTACCAACGTCTCGGCGGACCGGGACGCTGGCTGCTGGCCATCCCACCGCATCACATCGCCGGGCTGCAGGTGTTGATCCGCAGCGTGCTGGCGGGTTCGGAGCCCGTCGAATTGGACGTCTCGGCCGGTTTCGATATCGGCGAATTACCCAGTGCGGTAAGCCGTTTAGGGTCCGGGCGGCGGTACACATCGCTGGTCGCCGCTCAGCTGGCCAAGGCACTGGCCGAACCCGCTGCCACCGCCGCGCTGGCCGAGTTGGACGCCATCCTGCTGGGCGGGGGTCCCGCGCCACAACCCGTGCTCGATGCCGCCGCCGCGGTCGGCATCACGGTGGTACGCACCTATGGGATGAGCGAAACCGCGGGCGGCTGCGTCTACGACGGCGTTCCGCTAGACGGCGTGGCACTGCGGGTGCGCGCGGACGGCCGGATCATGCTGGGTGGTGCCACCCTGGCCACGGGTTATCGCAACCCGGTCGATCCCAACCCGTTCGACGCGGGCTGGTTTCTCACCGACGACCTGGGATACGTCGATGATTCGGGCGTGCTGACGGTGCTCGGCCGTGTCGACGATGCGATCAGCACCGGCGGATTGACCATCCTGCCGGGGCCCGTAGAAGCCGCACTGTGCAGCCACCCCGCCGTGACCGACTGCGCGGTTTTCGGGGTCGAGGACGGTCGGCTGGGCCAGCGGGTGGTTGCCGCCGTCGTGGTGGGCGCCGGATTCGTGGCGCCGACGCTCGAGGAACTGCGGGATCATGTCGCGCGCACCCTCGATGCCACCGCCGCACCCCGGGAGTTGCATCTGGTCGCGGAGATCCCGCGTCGCGGCATCGGCAAGGTCGACCGTCGGGCGTTGGTGCGGCTGTTCGGTCAATAGGGTGATCTCTTGTGAAGTGCGCGCGCCGGGAATTAATCGCGGTCGCGACCGCCGCCCTGCTGGTGACGGCCGCGTTTGTGCTGCCGCGGATGAATGTCGGCATCAAACCGCGGTCGGATATCGGGTTGGAGCGGTTCGCCATGCGCGCCGGAGCCGCGCCGATCTTCGGCTACTGGGACGTCCACTTCGGTTGGGGCACCGCCGCGGCGATTGCTCTCGCCGCGGCCGCGGTGCTGTGGGGTCCCGTTGTGGTGCAACGGCTTTCCTGGCGGCTGCTGGTGCTGGGCAGCTGGGCGACGGCCGCTGCGTGGGCTTTTTCGCTGGCCATGATCGACGGCTGGCAGCGCGGCTTCGCAGGCCGGTTGACCACCCGGGACGAATATCTCTGGGAGGTGCCCGGCGTCACCGACATCCCGGCGACGCTGCACAGCTTCGCCAGCCGGATCGTCGATTTCCAGCCGCATTCGTGGACCACGCACGTATCCGGGCATCCGCCGGGTGCGCTGCTGACGTTCGTGTGGCTGGACCGGATCGGCCTGCACGGCGGCGCCTGGGCCGGACTGTGGTGCGTGCTGTTGGGCTCCAGCGCGACCGCGGCCGTGCTGGTCGCCGTGCGCGCCCTGGCTGACGAGCACACGGCGCGCCGCGCGGCCCCGTTCGTCGCCGTGGCCCCCACGGCGATCTGGGTTGCGGTGTCGGCCGACGGCTATTTCGCCGGGGTGGCGGCCTGGGGTATCGCACTGCTGGCGGTGGCGGTGCACGGCGGGGGTCGGTTCCCGGCGCTGTTCGGCGCGGCCGCGGGGCTGGTGCTCGGCTGGGGAATCTTCCTCAGTTACGGCCTGGTGCTGATCGGATTGCCGGCTCTCGCGGTGCTGATCTCGGCCGCCGACTGGCGGTCGGCGCTGCGGGCGCTGGGACCCGCGGTGCTGGCTGCGGTGGCCGTGGCGGCGACCTTCGCGGTGGCTGGGTTCTTCTGGTTCGACGGCTATACCCTGGTGCAGCAACGGTATTGGCAGGGCATCGCCAAAGACCGGCCGTTCCGGTATTGGAGCTGGGCCAACCTGGCGTGCGTGGTCTGCTCCATTGGGTTGGGCTCGGTAGCAGGCATCGCCCGGGTATTCGATAAGGCCGCCATCCGTCGGCGCTGCGGCCTGCACCTGCTGTTGCTGGCCGCGCTGGCCGCGATCGTCTGTGCCGACCTAAGCATGCTAAGTAAAGCCGAGACCGAACGGATCTGGCTGCCGTTCACCGTGTGGCTCACCGCCGCGCCGGTGCTGCTGCCGGCGCGGTCGCATCGGGTGTGGCTGGCGATCAACGCCGCTGGGGCGCTGCTGCTGAACAGCGTCATCTTCACCAACTGGTAGCCGCCGCAGCGTCAGCCCAGAGCGCGGGTGATTCGGGCGAAGCGACTGGTTTGCGCGCACGCCCGCCGCACCGCGGCGACGTCGTCGATGACGTCAATGTCCGCCAACTGCTGCACCAGCTCTACGTCAATACCGTTGTCGTGGAATGCTTTACGCGTGAGCTCGCCGGTGTCGGACTGCGACATCGGGACGGCGCGCAGGCTTTGAGCGGCATCCGGAACTTGCACCCCGAGCAGCCACCAGCCGCCGTCGTACGCCATTCCGAGCACGGCCGGCGTCTCCAGCAACCGGCGCGCGCAATCGGACAGCAATTCCGCGCTCACCTGCGGCGTGTCCATCCCGATCTGCAGCACCGGGTAGCCCGCGGAGCCGGCGTCAGCGTGCGCGTTGACCAGCCGGTCGGCGAAGTCCGCGCCGCGCTGCTCGACGACGGTGAAGGCGCCGAGCCGTTGCCGTATTTCGTCGGCGTTAGCCGCGGCGTCCAAATCCCCGGTCAGGGCGACCATCCGCGCCGCCACCGGCGCCGCGGCTACCGCATCCAGCGTGTCGAGCAGCGCGGCGGCGGCGATTTCGGCGGCGCCGCGGTCGCCGACCGTCGCAGCCAGCCGAGTCTTGGCCCGTCCGGGCTCGGGCGCTTTGGCAACCACCAGCACAGTGACCGGCAGTCTCACGAGATCACCTTCCAGAAGTCAAGAATCGCGGTGATGCTGCCCCGCAGCGATCCACTCACCTTGGACTTGCCACCGGTCCGCGGGCCGTAGCTGACATCGAGTTCGACCACCCGCCAGCCTGCCGCCGCGGCACGCACTAGCAGTTCCAACGGATATCCCGACCGTCGGTCGGCGACACCCAGATCAAGTAGCGCCTCGCGTCGGGCCACCCGCATGGGTGCGATGTCGTGGACCGGTAGGCGGTGCCGTGTGCGCAGCCGCCAGCTCATCACCACGGTGCCCACCCGGGCGACCCACGGCCATTTCAGACCGGGCACCGGGCGGCGCCGTCCCGTCACCATGTCGGCGCCGCGGTCCAGTTCGGCGACCAGCCTGGGCAGGTCGCCCGGGTCCATCGAGCCGTCGGCGTCAATCACCGCCACAATGGGCGTCCGCGCGGCGACCACACCCGCATGAACGGCAGCGCCATACCCGGGCCGCGGCTCGACGACCACCCGGGCGCCATGCCGGGCCGCCACCGCGGCGGTGCCGTCGGTGCTGTTGTTGTCCACCACCAGCGCCTGGTAACCAGTCGGGATGGCGGCCAGCACCGCCGGCAAGGACTCCTCCTCGTTGAGACAAGGCAGAACCACTGTTATGGAGTCGGCCGATGCGACTTCCCACCCTGGAGCGATCTAGTTCACCCCCGAACCGGAGCGACCGCCACCGCCTGACGGCGCCTTGGGCGCCTGCTGAGTCGGCGCCTTGGGCGCCACAGTCTGCGGTGCCTGGGTTTGCGGCGCCTGCGTCTGCGGCGCCTGAGTCCTGGGGGCCACCGTTTGCTGCTGCGTGGGAGCCTGGGTGGGCTGGGGCGCGGCGGTGGTGGGTTTCGGCGCAACCGTGGTGGGTGCCACCGTCGTTGGAGCGGCCGTCGTTGGAGCGACCGTGGTTGGAGCGACCGTGGTGGGCGCAACGGTGGTGGTCTGCGGTGCGTTACTGGTCGGCGGGGTGGTCGACGCGGTGGTCGGCGGAGTTGTGGACGGGGTGGTTGGCGGGGTCGTCGTTGGCGGGGTCGTCGTCGGCGGTGTCGTCGTCGGCGGGGTCGTCGTCGGCGGGGTCGTCGTCGGCGGGGTCGTGGTCACGGGCGTTGTGAAGGTTGTCGCCGGCGCCGTGGTCGGCGGCGTCACGATCGGCCACGTCGGCATGCCCGGCTGCCATCCCGGATAGGGCGGAATGAAGATCGGCACCGGCACGGGCGCCGGAACGGGAACCGGAGCCACCGGCGCGGGCGCGGACGGCACCTGCCGCGGGACGTTCTGCACAGCAGGGACGCTGCCGCCCTGGAACCCGGCGGTGGGCAGATCGGGCGACGGCGGCGGCACCGGCGCCTGCTGTTCGGTCGGCAGCAACGGCATGAACTTGCCCGGCTGGGCGTTCTGGTGTCCCTCGACCGGCTGGGTGGACGCGGTCGGGCGGACGGTGACCGCAACCGCGACGGCCAGCGACGCGAACCCGAGGACGGCAAACCCCATAACCGCGTTGCTGATCAGCAGTCGCCGCAGATTATGGGGCTGCCCGCCGGCGGCGTCGGGGTCCCCTTCGTCGAACTGGTCGTCGAACCCATCGTCGAACCCGTCGCCGTAGTCACCGACGCCGTCGGTGTCGACCGGCAGAATGTCATATTCGCTGGCCTGCGAATACGCCAACTGCTCGTCACCAGTGCCGGGTTGTCCCGCGTCGGGCGAGGACACGTAAGCGGTCGCATCGCCGGGGACCTGCGCCGCGATGGTCGCGTCCGGGGACGCGGTCGGGGCAGCCATCGTCGCGTCGCCGGCGAATCCCTGGTGCCCATACGCGGGGTGAGCCATCGTCGCGCCCAACCCGGACACGTCGGGTGACGATGTCGAACCACCGCCCGAGAACGTCGGACCACCACCCGAGAACGTCGGACCACCACCCGATAGCGGAGAGTCGATGGACGACCCCGCAACCGCCCCCGGCCCGTCGGCAGGCACCGCCGGTGCCGCCATCGTCACGTCGGCAGCCGCGCCGCGGGCCAGCGCAAAGTCGGGGTCCCCGGGAATGTGCACGCTCATGGTCGAGGCGGACTGCAGATGGTCGGCGAACATCGCGGTGTGCTCGGGCGAGGAACCCACCACCAGCACGTCGTCCGGGCTGCTGGCCTGCCCTGGGATCTGGGCCATCAACGTGTCGAATGTCGCACCGGCATCCCTTTCCACCGGTGTCGACGCCAACACTGTTGGCGGGGCGTCCGGGTCCCCGGACACCGCCAGGCTCGCCGTCTCGGTGCCGATCAGCAGCACCGCGGCGGCGGCCCGCCCGGGCCCTAGTAGCGCCCCGGCCGCGTGCGACTCCGAAACCACCTGGACGTTGCGCACTCGGGCGTAGTCCAGCGCTTGGCGCAGCTGGTCGGCCCGGAACGGGTCCGACCACACCAACCGGGTGGCGACCAGCCGGTGGCCATCGTCGGTCAGCAGTCGACTGGTGCCGACCACCGTCTCGGTCAGGTCAGCGACGGGGTCATCCGACAGCTCGACCGTGGACTGGTCGATCACCTGGGTACCGCGGGCGGCGGCCTCGACCAGAGCCAGGCGTGCGACCTGGCCGGTGACGGCAACCCCCAACACGACGTCCATTTACGGCTCCCCTTCGGCTGGCCACCCCACCACCAGCGATGTCCCGGCATCACTACACTTCGTACCGTCGGCAATATTCGTCATTCGGGCGTTAAGGCAACCCCATGAGCGCAGCGTAATCGGATTCCCACCCCCTCGGGATGCGCACCAAGGATCCCGTTCACGTTCATACCCTGTTCACAGCCAGTGCCGTACATCCGAATGGAGAATATGTTCGCAAGGGAACAACGCAGCGGGCCTGGCAGGGGGTTCCCTTGCGGCACCACCAAACCTGCCCCAGCAGTACCCGACCTCGATACCTGGGGGGCATCGTGACCCTGAACACCGACGACACGCCGACCGGCCCCATCGTGGGTGCGCGCCAGGCTCCTCCCGGTCCGGCGCGCGCGAGCCGGCCGGGTCCGGGTCCCGGACGCGGCGTTCTGCTTCGCAACATCCTGCGCGACCTGGTCGCCGTCCTGTTACTCGTGCTTGCGGTCCTGTTCCCGTGGAACCTCTATTTCGGCTGGTCCATCCCCAACAGCAGGGTGCCGTTGTGGACGGTGCTGGCGCTGATCACGATGCTGTCGCTGGTTTCACTCGGGGTGACGTACGCCGGACTCGCCCCCAGCCTGATCGCGAAGCTCCGACTGACCCTCAACATCCCCTATCTCCTGCTGATCGCGGGTTTCGTCGTCTTCGATGTGTTCGAGTCGATCCGGTTCGGGGGCTCGGTCAACCTGCCTGGCGGCGTCGGGCCGGGTGGCTGGCTCGGTGTCGCAGGTGCATTGTTGGCCGCGCAGCCGTCGTTGACCAGCCTTAACACCGACGAAGCGACCTACCACAACTGGCTGCGGGGAGCCCGGATACTCGGCTACGCCTCAATGCTCGGGGCATCCCTGGCCGTCGGATTCAGTCTGTGCTGGCGCGTTCGCTACGCGCTGCAGCCGCCTGTCGGCTCGAAACCCTCCGTTACCGACACCGCGGCGGTCATCGTCAGCGGAGTGGTCTACGCCGTGGTGGCGCTGACGGCGGTGCTGGTGGCCTCGCGATGGATCCTGCGCAACACCCCGGCATCCCGGTTTGCCGTCTTCGCGCTCGGCGGCTCGGCTCTGCTATCCGGGATGCTGGTGTGGCTCCTTCCGGTCGGCCGCGAAATCGACGCGTTTCACGGTATCGCGCAAAACACCCCGACGGCGGGGGTCGGTTACGAGGGGTATCTCGCCTGGACCGCGGCTGCGGCCTTATTCGTGCCGCTGACCCTGTTCAGCGGCCCCGAGGTGCGCAACGACCGCGAGGTTTGGCGCAATGCAATCCGAAAAGGATTGGCGCTGATCGCCGTCTGGTGCGTGGGCTCGGCGCTGATGCGGATCACCGATCTGCTCGTCGCGGCGATGCTGCACTACCCCTCGTTCCCGTACAACTTCCTGACGCTGGCCGCATTCGATGTGGCGGCCGCGGCCCTGGCGCTGTGGCTTCGCCGCAAACTGGCCACCGGTGCACTGCGGTCGCGAGTGATCACGACGCTGAGTGGTTTGGTGGTCAGCCTGACGATCACCCGGGTGATCCTCGGCGTCGTGCTGGCCCCGCGCTTTGAGCAAACACCGGGGGCACCCGCAAACCCGGTGTACGGAAACGATCTCGCCCAACAAATCACCAGCACCTTCGATCTGACGCTGTGCGGGCTGGCCCTGTGCATCCTGGTGGCGGTCAACATCGCGGCACAGATCCGCAAGCCAAGGCGGCGGCGGGCCGCGGGGATCCGGCCCCCGGTGCCCGCCCAAGCCCGTCCCGGCGCTCCCCCGCCGCCGGCGGCCAGGACGACGCAATCCGGCGCCCCCAGAACCGAGCGCGACGCAGCCACTACGGTGCTAGCTGCGCCGCGGATCTTCCGGCCCAGCGAAACCACCGGGCCGGTGCGCCCGAAGATTTACCGGCACCCGAGCGACCCTTCGTAGGCCGACTACCGCAATGGGGCGAACGCGAAGTCGCGCAACCCCTCCATCGGCTCAACGGCCGCCCGGAAGCCCAGCACGTCGGCCGCGCGGGCGGGATCGGCGACGATGTGGCGCACGTCCCCGCTGCGGTACTGTCCGGTGACCACCGGGGACAGCCCGCCGCCCCGCGCCGCGCACAACGCGGCCGCCACCTCGCGGATCGAAATGGGGCGTCCCGAGCAGACATTGGCCGCCGTGAACCCGTCCGGATTCGCGGTCACCGCGGCGAGGTTGGCGGCGGCGATGTCGTCGACATGCACGAAGTCACGCATCTGACCACCGTCCTCGAAAACCTGCGGCGGCTCCCCTCTTTCCAGTGACGAGCGGAAGATGGCGGCTACCCCGGAGTAGGGCGTGTCGCGCGGCATTCCGGGCCCGTAGACATTGTGGTAGCGCAGCGCAACCACCGAACCGCCGGTGGCCTCCGACCACGCCAACGCGTAGTGCTCCTGCGCGGTCTTGCTGGCCGCGTACAGGCTGCGTGGCCGCAGCGCCGCGTCCTCGTCGACCAGCTGCCAGCCGACCTGTTCGCCGCAATGTGGGCAGCGGTGCTCGAAAACCCCGGAGTCCAGATCGCTGCGCCGCCGCAGCTGCGGATCGACCAGTCCGTGCTCACCGCACCGGTACCGCCCCTGCCCGTAGACCACCATCGACGACGCCAGCACCAGGCGCGAGACCCCGGCGGCGAACATCTGCGCCAGCAGCACCGTCGTGCCGAAATCGTTGTGGCCGCCGTACTCGGGCGCATCGGCGGCGTTCACCCCGGCACCCACCATCGCGGCCTGGTGGCACACCAGGTCCACGCCGACCAGCAACGGGGCAAGCGCGTCGCCGTCGCGCACGTCGACCCGATGACAGCCCTCGGGCAGCACGGCATCCGGACCATGCGCGGCCGGCAGCAATACGTCCACGCCTACCACCTCGTGGCCCGCGGCACGCAGCGCCGCATCCACTCGCAAACCGATGAACCCGGCGGCGCCCGTCAACAGCACCCTCATGGCAGCTCGAAAGGCAACGGGACCCCGGCGTGCTGTTGGCAATGCGTGCAGGTGTGCTCGGCCGGGACGCAACCGATCGCGGTGCGCACCAGTTGCTTGAACGTCTCGATGTTTTCCCCGAACTCAGCGAATACGTCGACAGCTCTCACACCGTCACCGACGACCACCCCTGCGTCCACATCAGTAATCAAAGCTATTGCTGCATAACATAATTCGAGTTCTCTCGCCAGGATCGCCTCAGGATAACCAGTCATATTGACCAGGCTGAACCCGGCCGCGGCGAACCATTGACTTTCCGCGCGGGTGGAAAACCGGGGACCCTGGATCACCACCATGGTGCCGCCGTCCACCACATCGGGTAGGGCGGTGACCGCGGTACGCAGCGAAGGGCAGTACGGATCGGCGAAGCTGGTGTGCACCCCGCCGGTGTCGAAGTAGGTGTCCGCGCGGCCGCTGGTGCGATCGACGAGCTGGTCGGGCACCACCACCGCGCCCGGCCCGAGTTCAGGATGCAGGCTGCCAACCGCGCACGGCGCGAACACACGGCGGACCCCCAACGAACGCAACGCCCACATGTTGGCCCGGTACGGAACCTTGTGCGCAGAATACTCATGTTTGGCGCCGTGCCGAGGCAGGAAGGCGACGTCCTGCCCGCCGACGGTGCCGATCGTGATGGGGGCACTGGGTTCACCCCACGGGGTGTCCGGATGGACGGTGCGGGTGTCCGAATCGAAAAACGTGTAGAAGCCGGTACCTCCGATTACTCCGAGCACCCGCCCAATGTTATGCATAGGGCAGGATGCGGTGGTGGCCAGTTTCGTCCAGTGGATTGCCGGGGCGCGTCCACGCACACTGCCGAACGCGGTAGCCCCCGTCATCGCGGGCACCGGTGCGGCGGCGTGGCTGCATGCCGCGGTGTGGTGGAAGGCGCTGTTGGCACTGGCTGTCGCCGTTTCGTTCATCATCGGTGTTAACTACGCCAACGACTATTCCGACGGCATCCGCGGCACCGATGACGAGCGGGCCGGCCCGATGCGGTTAGTGGGTTCGCGGCTCGCGGCGCCGCGCGCGGTGCTGCGCGCGGCGTTGCTGAGCCTGCTCACCGGCTGCCTGGCCGGGCTGGCGCTGGCGCTGGTCAGCGCGCCGTGGTTGATCGCGGTGGGCGCCGTGTCGGTATTGGGGGCCTGGCTGTACACCGGAGGGTCCCGGCCGTACGGCTATTTCGGGCTGGGCGAGGTCGCGGTGTTCGTATTCTTCGGCCTCATTGCGGTGCTCGGCACGCAGTACACGCAGGCCATGCGGATCGACTGGGTGGGCCTGGTGCTGGCGGTGGGCATCGGGGCGCTGTCGTCATCGGTGTTGGTCGCCAACAATCTGCGGGACATCCCCACCGACGCGCAGTCCGGCAAGATCACCCTGGCGGTCCGCCTGGGCGATGGCCGCACCCGGGTGCTCTACCACACGCTGCTGGTCGTCCCCGGTCTGCTGACGCTGGTGTTGATGATCGCGACGCCGTGGTGCGCCGTGGGGCTGGTGGCCGCGCCGCTGGCCCTGCGCGCCGACCGGCCGGTCCGATCCGGCCGAGGCGGGCGGGAGCTCATCCCGGTGCTGCGTGACACCGGGCTGGCCATGGTGGTGTGGGCGGTTGCGGTGGCCGCCGCGCTGGTGCTGAGCACGTAGGTCGTCCACCCCGGTGCACACGCACAGCGGGCAAGCCTAGAGTCGATCACGCCCCCGGCGGCAGGAAAGAATGAAGCGGCGGCGGCGGGAAGGACGCGGTTAATGACGGAGATTGCCACAGCCAGTGGCCCCAAGAACATCGGAATGCTCAGCGTGGGGGCATACCGTCCCGAGCGCGTCGTCACCAACGACGAGATTTGCCAGAACATCGACTCGTCCGACGAATGGATCTACTCACGCACCGGAATCAAGACACGTCGGTTCGCCGCTGCCGAGGAGTCCGCCGCGTCGATGGCGACCGAGGCCTGCCGACGGGCCCTATCGAACGCTGATCTGACCGGGGCTGACATCGACGGCGTAATCGTCACCACCAACACGCATTTCCTGCAGACCCCGCCGGCCGCCCCGATGGTCGCGGCCGCCCTTGGCGCCAAAGACGTTCTCGGCTTCGATATTTCCGCGGGGTGTGCGGGATTCGGCTACGCGCTGAGCACGGCAACCAACTTGATCCGGGGCGGGGGCGCCGCAAAGATGCTGGTGGTCGGCACCGAAAAACTTTCCCCCACGATCGACATGCACGACCGCGGCAACTGCTTCATCTTCGCCGACGGCGCCGCAGCGGTAGTGGTGGGTGAGACACCGTTCCAAGGCATCGGACCGACCATCGCGGGCAGCGACGGCGAACAGTCCAGTGCCATCCGACAAGACATCGACTGGATCACGTTCGCGCAGAACCCGAGCGGACCCCGCCCGTTCGTACGGCTGGAAGGACCGGCGGTGTTTCGTTGGGCGGCATTCAAGATGGGCGATGTCGGTCGGCGGGCGCTGGAGGCCGCCGGGGTGGGACCCGATCAGATCGACGTGTTCGTACCGCACCAGGCCAATACCCGAATCAACGATCTGCTGGTCAAGAACCTGCAGTTGAGACCCGACACCGTCGTCGCCAACGACATCGAGCACGCGGGAAACACCTCGGCGGCATCCATACCGCTGGCGATCGCCGAACTCATGGACACCGGGGCCGCTAAGCCCGGCGATCTGGCCCTGCTGATCGGCTATGGCGCCGGCCTCACCTACGCCGCGCAGGTCGTGCGGATGCCGCTACACAGCGACTGACCGCTACTCGTCACCCTCGGGAGCTACGGTCTCCCCGCGCAGCCGCGCCCGCAACTGGTCGCGTTCGCGGCGCCGGCGCTCACCGGCCACCGCCAGCGTGGCGGTTGCGCGCCGCCGCAACGGGCTCAATACCCACATTCCCAAGGGCATCGCGATGATCAGACCGCCCAGCGCGGCGACCCCGAGCGGGAAGTCAGCCACGCCGATCACCCGCGCGAGTCCGTAGATCACCGCGGTGACCACCACGAACAACAGCAGCCGTGCTGTCACGTAGAGCAGGACGGCGACGACACCCCCGCCGGCAGTGGAACGGGTCTTCTTGCTGGGCGCTTCTGGCACAGCCTGAGCCTACGACGCGGGTATATTTGCCCGAAGGAGGTGTCGAGTGCTCTACCTGCTCGTCGTCCTTGTTCTAGGGACGTTGATCTATCTCGGCTGGCGCGCGGCGCGGTCGCAGACAAGTCCGCCAAAGACCCGCGTTATCGGGCCCGACGATGACCCGGAATTCTTGCGACGGTTGGGTGACAACAAACCGCGCTAGACGAACTTAGGGTTGGCGCGCCGCTGATCGCCCGGGAACCCGTCGGCGACTGCCGCAGCCAACTCGGCGATGGCCTCGCGGGTATCCCGCTTCAACCGGTCCAGGCTGATTTCGGCGCCTTCCTCAAGGTGGGCATCGAACGGAACCACCCGAACCGCACGGCAACGCCGCGCGAAGTGTTCGACCACCTTCTGCATGTCCACCTTGCCGGAGCGGGGCCGTACCGCGTTGATCACCGCGACCGAGTTGCGCACCAGGTCTTCGTGGCCGTGGGCCTCCAGCCAATCCAGCGTCGCCGAGGCACTGCGCGCGCCGTCGATGGACCCGGAGGCGACCACGATCAGCACGTCGGACTTGGCCAGCACCGCCGACATCGTCGAATGCAGCAGGCCGGTGCCGCAGTCGGTGAGCACCAAGCCGTAGAACCGCTCCAGGATGTCCAGGGTGCGGGCATAGTCGTCACCGCTGAAGGCCTCGGACACCGCGGGATCGCTTTCGGATGCCAGGATCTCGAGACCGTCCGCGTTCTGCGAGGTGTAGCTGCGGACGTCGCTGTAGCGGTCGATGCTGTCCGCGTCACGCAACAGGTGCCGCACCGTAGCCGGCGTCTCGAGCGGAGCTTTCTGGCTCAGCGTGCCGCGGTCCGGGTTGGCGTCCACCGCCACCACCCGGTCGCCCCGCACGGAGGCGAAGGTGGAACCCAGGGATGCGGTGATCGTGGTCTTGCCGACACCGCCCTTCAACGACAGCACCGCAACGCGGTAGCAACCGCGCAGCGGCCGGTTGATCTGAGCGACCAAGTTGTTGTGCCGGGTGGCACGGGGCCCTTCCCCCAGGTTGATCAGCTGACCCGACATCACATAGAGCGCCCGGCGCCAGCCCTCCGACGGCGGCGGCTTAACCGGGCGCAGCAGCACGGTGGTAGACAACTCCGGATACGGCGCATGCGGTAGCGGCTCCGGGCGGAACTGCGGCCGCTCCTGGGCGCTAGGGTCGTCCGGCGGGCCCGGGTAGTAGGCGCCGTAGGCCGTCGGGTCAACTCGCGTGACACCGGTCACCGGCCCGGTGGTCGGACCGGCATCCCACTGGCGACGCTCAGGTTGGACGGGCGGCGCCGCCTGGCTCGGACCGGCGGGTGGCCGCCGCTCGGTACGGAACCCAGTGAACGCGCGGGTTGGTGCCTCGCCGACGGCGTCCGCGGCCGGCTGGAACTGCGCGGTCGGCCGGTCCGGACTGACATCGCCGCCGCCTTCTGCATTGCCAGGGTGAACTCGCGGCGCCCCCGCGCCCGGCGTGGGATGCTCTGACACTGCTACTCCCCCTCCATTGGGCCGTGATGGGTCAGCCCACGCCCGCATAGGAATGCAGGCCGACCGTCACCAGGTTAACGAAGAACAGGTTGACAACCATGGCGGCGAACCCCGCAACGTTGATCCAGGCGGCCCTGCGATCCCGCCACCCCGCGGTTGACCTGGCATGGAGGTAGGCGGCATACACCACCCACGCGATGAAGGACACCGTTTCCTTGGGGTCCCAGCCCCAGTAGCGGCCCCACGCCTCCTCCGCCCAGATCGCGCCGAAGATGACCCCGAACCCGAACACCGGGAAGGCGAAGATCGTGGTGCGGTAGGCAATTCGATCCAGGGTCTGCGCGTCCGGGAAGCGCTGCACCAGCCGGGGTAACGTCCCGTGGGCATCCGGGTCGCCCAGTCGCGACGTGCGCATCAGGAACAGGATGCTCGCGACGCCGGCGAGCAGAAACACTCCCGAGCCCAGGCTGACCACCGACACGTGAATCGGCAGCCAGTAGGACTGCAGTGCCGGCATCACCGGCGCGGCATTGGCGTACAGCCAGCGTCCGGAAACGGTCAGCAGCACCAGCACCGGGACCAGCAGGAACACCCACAGCGGACGGTACTGCGGGCGGCGTAGCACGACCGCGCCGGCGATCAGCCCGGACATGCAGGTCAAGTTGATGAACTCGTACATGTTGCCCCAGGGCACCCGCATGGTGGCCAGTCCCCGCAGCACAATGCAGGCGAACAGTAATCCGATGCCCAGGTAGAGCACCGCCAGGCCGGCCCGGCCGATACGTTCGTCGAGTGGCCGGTGCGAAGTGTCTGCCACGATGCCAGGCGCCGTGCTGTCGACAGTGACTGTTCCGGTCGCCACCCCTACCGACTCCAGCTTGCGGGCGCCCACGTAGGCCAGCTCGTAGGCAAGCAGCAGCAGCGCGACCACCAGCGCAACCACGGCCGAGGTGAACGCCCAGTCGGAGTACCGGGCCAGCCCGATGTCGATGTGTTGGGTGTTCATGTGACGTCCACTTTCGTTTCGGCTGGTTCGGCGTCAGGGGCGCCGCCGAACCCGGCCACCAGCCGTTTGGTCAGCCGCTCGAACTCCTCGCCCCATCCGGAGTTGTCGGTGCGTGCCAGACCGCCCAATTCGACGTCAACCGTATCTGGTGCACCGCTGACCGGCGTGCACCGAACCCACACCCGGCGGCGGCGCACCAACAGCGACACCAGCAGACCGGCCATCATCGCGGCGGCGAACACCAACACCCAGAACTGTCCGGGATCATGCGAAACCTGCACGTTGACGAACGGCACGGCGCCGTCGAAGCGAACCGTCGTGCCAGCCGCAGGACCCTGGTCAATCCGAACTTGTTCGCCGACGCGCAAATTGACGCGCTTCTCCTTGGTCAGCCGGCCCTGTTCGATCAGCCGAGGGTCCAGGGTGAACAGCGACTGGGGGCGCCCGGTGTCCAGCCCGGTGTCGCCGCGATAGATGTCGATGGCCACTGCCGGGTCGTTGAGCGCGGGGAAGCGCGATGACAGCAAGGTGCCGTCGAGCTGCTCGGTGGGTGCCAGCAGACCCTGGATGGCGATCTCGTGTTGCCGGCGTTCCTCGGCGGTCGGATAGCTGCCGGCCGGCGGATCGACGCGCGCCACCCCGGAGGACAGCAGGGTCTGCGGATTGTCGGGACGCCACTGCACGGTCGAGGTGCGGGTCTGACCGTCGGGGAAGGTCACCGAGAAGGTGGGGGCGTAGCCATGGCCCTGCAGGTACACCCGGTTGCCGCCGATGCGCAGCGGGTGGTTGACCTGCAGCCGGTAGGGGCGCCAGGTGTTGGACGTCAGGTCGTCCCCAGCTTGGTAAGCGATGTCGGCGGCGAACGAGGTAGCCTGCCCGGACGGCAGGTAGTTGGCCTGAAAATTGTTGACGCGCAAGCAGATCGGGTGTAACGACGTGCCGTCGACGGTGTTACCGGCGCGGAACGAGTCGAACGCGGCCGGTGACGCCGAGCAGAACCCCGGTCCGCCGTCGGCGATGACGATCACGTTGCCCTCGTATCCGAAAAGCTTGCCGAAGGCGACGGCGACCAGCAAGCCCAACAACGAGAAGTGGAAGACCAGATTGCCGAATTCGCGTAGGTAGCCCTTCTCGGCGGAAACTTCGACGGTGGCGCCGGCGCGCCGCGTGGTGGTGCGCCAGCCGCGCAGCCGCTCGGTGACGGTGCTGGACACGGTGTCAGGGTCGCCGACCACCCGAGCAGCGGCGTGCTTGGGCAGCCTGCTCAGGTTGCGCGGGGCGGCCACCGGGGTGGCACGCAGGCTGCGGGCGTGCTCGAAGATCCGCGGGGTCAGGCAGCCGACCAGCGACACGAACAGCAGCACATAGATGGCGGTGAACCAGAAGCTGGAGAACACGTCGAAGGCCTGCAACTCGTTGAGCCACGGCCCGATCATCGGGTGTGCCCGCAGGTACTCGTCGACCTTGGCGGCGTTCAGGCTGCGCTGCGGCAACAGCGCTCCGGGAATGGCGGCAAGCGCGAGCAGGAACAACAGCACCAACGCGGTGCCCATGGATGTCAACGACCGCCAGGTATTGCGCGCTTTGGCCGCGAGCGCCATCAAATCGGCAGCCTCACGTCGGAGACGAACGCGTCGCGCAGCCAGGACACGAAGTCGTTCCACACCCCGGTGACCAGGGCGGCCCCCACCGCGATCAACAGCACACCGCCGAACACCTGCATCGCCCGCGTGTGCCGGCGCAGCCAGCCCAGACCGGCCATCGCACTGGCCGAACCGAACGCCAGCGCCACGAACGGGATGCCCAGCCCCAGGCAGTAGGCGATCACCAGCGCGATACCGCGGGCCACGTTGGCGCCGTCGGTGGCCGAGGCCACGGTGATCACCCCGGTCAGCGTCGGCCCCAGGCACGGCGTCCACCCGAGCGCGAACACCGCACCCAGCAGCGGAGCTCCCGCGACCGTGGTCCACTGCCGCGGGCTGAACCGGGCTTGGCGCTGCAGCGCCGGGATGAGACCCACGAACACCAAGCCCATGACGATGGTGACCACACCGCCGACTCGCTGCAGCAGCAGCTGATTGGTGATCAACGTCGTCGTCATGCCGAGCACGACGACGGTGCCCAGCACAAACACCGTGGTGAACCCGGCAACGAACAGCGCCGCCGACCCGGCGACCCGCCAACGCGCAGCGGGCGGCGCCTTGAGGGTGCCGGCGCTGTCCTGCTCATCTACCCCCACCGCCGCCGCCAGATACGACAAGTAACCGGGCACCAACGGCACCACACACGGCGACGCGAACGACACCAGCCCGGCCAGCAGGCACGCGCCAAGTGCCACCAAAAGTGGCCCAGCGGCGGCGATCTGGGCGAACCCGGTCATTGCGGTCCCGACTTCACGGTGGCCGGTGCCTCAGCGGCGACTCGCTGGACCACCGGCTGCAGGTCCTCGGCGAGCAGTTCGCGCAGAAACACCGCGGCCACCCGGTGTTGACGGTCCAAAACCAGCGTCGACGGTATGACGGTGGTCGGATACTTGCCGCCGAATGCGATCAGGGTGCGCATCGCCGGGTCGTAGATCGACGGGAACGACACGTGCCGGTCGTTGACGAAATCCTGGGCCGCCTCGCGGCTATTGTCACGGACGTCGATCCCGAGGAACGACACGCCCGAATCGCGGGTCGCGTCATACACCCGCTGAAGTTGGGTGATCTCGGCTCGGCACGGGCCGCACCATTGCCCCCAGACATTGATGACGATGACCCGGCCCGGAAAGTCGTTCAGCGAGAGAGTCCGCGCCGGGTCCGCCAGGCTGGGGCCGGACAATGAGCCGGGGCGGCCGCGGCTGTCCGGCGGGTCGTAGAAGATGTCGGTCTTGCCGCCCGGGGAGACGAACTCAAACGTGCCGCCCTGCGCGACGGCGTCCCGTCCTGAGCAGCCCGTGAGCAGCCCGGCCAGCATCGCCGCGGCGAACAGAAAGCACGTCACCCTCATCGAGCCGCCGGTTCTGCGTACTCCACGTCAACCAACCGGTCGCCGTCGTAAACCAGCGATGTCACCGACGCCAACCCGCACTCTCGGCGGCGCGGGTCGTGCCACAGCCGCCGACCCGTCACGTGCATGCGCAGCGTCCACACCGGCAACTGATGGCTGACGCACACCACCTCGTGCCCCGCGCTGCGCGCCCGCGCCTTGTCCGCCGCGGTCGCCATCCGGGCGGCGATCTCGGTGTACGGCTCGCCCCAGGACGGGGTGAATGGATTGCGCAGCTGCCACCACACCCGAGGGTCCCGCCACGCACCGTCGCCGGGCCCGATATGGCGGCCCTCGAAGAAGTTGGCCGATTCGATCAGGTCCGGGTCGGTGTCCACCGGCAGGTTGTGCCGGGCCGCGATGGGCGCGGCGGTCTCCTGGGCCCGCTGCAGCGGTGAGGCGATCACCGCGACGATGTCGCGGCCGGCCAGGAAGTCGGCGACGGCGGCGGCCTGCGCGGCACCGTTCTCGGACAGGCGGAAACCGGGCAGCCGTCCGTACAGCACGCCGGTGGGATTGTGCACCTCGCCGTGCCGTATCACGTGCACCCGGGTGTGTTCGGCCATCAGGGTCGTTCCTCCTGTGCCGCGGCCGCCGCCGCGGCGGGTAGCGCGTCGGCGATCCGCTCGAAGGCACTGTCGTCCAGCGCCGCCGAAACGAACCACGCCTCGAAGGCGCTGCACGGCGGGTAGACGCCCGCGTCGAGCAGGGCGTGGAAGAACGGGGGGTAGCGCCAGGTCTGGCTGGCCCGGGCGGACGCGAAGTCGGTCACCGGCTTATCGGCGAAGAACACGCTGAGCATGTTGCCCGCCCGCGGAATCTTGTGTGGCACATCGGCATTCGTCAACGCTTCGGCGAGTAACGCGGCCAGCCGGTCGGCGTTGGCGTCCAGCGCGGCGTACACCGCGTCGTCGGCCGCCCGCAGCGTCGCCAACCCGGCCGCCATCGCCACCGGGTTACCCGACAGCGTGCCGGCCTGATACACCGACCCCAGCGGCGCCAGTCGCTCCATCACCTCGACCCGGCCGCCGAACGCGGCGGCGGGCAGACCGCCGCTCATCACCTTGCCGAAGGTGAACAGGTCGGCGTCGACGGGATCGATTCCGTACCAACCGCTTCGGCTCACCCGAAATCCGGTCATCACCTCGTCGGAGATCAGCAGCGCCCCATGTTCGGCGGTGATCGCGCGCAACGCCGCGTTGTAGCCCGGCGCTGGTGGGACGACGCCCATGTTGCCGGGGCTGGCCTCGGTGATCACCGCGGCGATCTGCTCCCCAAGCCGGGCGAAAGTATCCCGGACAACGTCGATGTCGTTGTAGGGCAACACAATCGTGTCCGCAGCGGCCGCACCGGTGACCCCGGGCGAGGACGGCAGACCCCGTGACGATCGCAAGCGCGGCGAAGCCGGGCGAAGCGGGTCGTCACATAAACCCAGCGTGGCTACCCCCGAACCCGCATCGGCCAGCAGCGCATCCGCGTGCCCGTGGTAGCAACCGGAGAACTTGATGATCTTGGCCCGGCCGGTGCAGCCGCGCGCCAGCCGGATCGCGCTCATGGTGGCCTCGGTGCCGGAGTTCACCAACCGGATCCGTTCGACGGGGGCGACCCGTCCGATGATCTCGCTGGCCAGCTCGGTCTCGGCGGGCGTCGGAGCCCCGAACGACAGGCCGTGGGCGGCGGCCTTGGTGACGGCGTCGACGACGGCCGGGTGCGCGTGCCCGAGGATCATCGGCCCCCACGAGCAGACCAGATCGACGTAGGTGTTGCCGTCGGCGTCGGTGAGCCGGCAGCCGTGGGCCTGCGTGATGAACCGCGGCGTGCCGCCCACCGCGGTGAAAGCCCGCACCGGCGAGTTCACCCCACCGGGTATCACCGCGCAGGCGTCGGCGAACAGCTGCGCCGAGGCGCGCACCTGCGCGGTTGCCTGGTCGGATAGCTGCTCGGACCCCATGCCGACCAGTGTCCCAGCCGTGCCGACAGGTTCAACTACAGGGTGTAAGAGTTGACGTCATGCAACTTCCCCAACGCCTGGCCCGGTTCAACCGGCATGTCACCAACCCCATCCAGCGGATGTGGGCCGGCCGGATCCCGCTGCACGGCATTCTCGAACACGTCGGCCGGCGTTCCGGCACCGCCTATCGCACCCCACTGGTGGTGTTCAACGCCGACATCGACGGCAAGCCCGGCTATGCCATCCTGCTGACCTACGGCCCAAACCGCGACTGGCTGAAGAACATCAAGGCCGCCGGCGGTGGGCGGTTGCGCCGCCACGGCAAGACGGTGGGCGTGACCGACCCGCAGGTTGTCAGCAAGGCCGAGGCGGCGCCGCATGTCACCAGCGCCAAGCGGGTGTTCGCGAGGCTGCCGTTCGAAGAAGCCGTGCTGCTTACCAAGAGCGAGTGACGCAACTCACCGAAATTCGGGAGCGAGCGGTCGCGCTGCGCGGTAGCCCCGCGAATGCGCTGGTCAATTTCTCCGGCCACACCGTCTCGCTGGTCGCGTTGATCGGCGTCCACGACGGGAAACGCGTCGTGGGCGTGGCGTTCAATTCGATCGGCCGCTTCGCCCAAAGCGGGATTCTGCGTGACCGGATGATTCCGCGGCTGCTCGCGGCCCCCCCGGACACGCTGCTCGACGACTCGGGACGGCTTGACCCGGCAGCGCTCGTGGCCTGCGCCCTGCGCGACGAGAAGCCGGGCGGACATGGCGACCGGGCCGCCGCGGCCGCCGCTCTGGAGCTGGCGTGCTGGGACTTGAACGCCAAACTCGACGACGAACCCGCCTACCTGACCATCGCGCGCCAGTTCGGGCGCGACCCGGTCGGCTCCGTTCCGGTGTACGCCGCCGGTGGGTACTACCACCCGGGTGCCGGCTTGGGTGCCCTGCGCGACGAGATGCGGTCGTACCTTGAACTGGGTTATGACGCGGTGAAGATGAAGATCGGCGGCGCGCCGATGGCCGACGATCTGGCCCGGGTGGAGGCCGTCATCGATGTGGTCGGCGACGGCGGCCGCGTTGCGGTGGACGCGAACGGCAGGCTCGACGAGTCCGCGGCTATCGAGTGGGCTGCGGCCCTGGCCGGGTATCGGCTGCGCTGGTACGAGGAGCCGGGCGACCCGCTGGATTTCGCACTGAACCACGCGGTGGCGGACTGCTACGGGGGCGCGATTGCCACCGGCGAGAACCTGTTCTCGGTGCCTGATGTGGTCAACCTGGTCCGGTACGGCGGCATGCGGGCCGGCCGCGACATTTTCCAGATGGATGCCGGGCTGAGCTACGGCCTGGGCGAGTACGTACGGATGCTCGAGGTGCTCGAGACGCACGGCTTCGACCGCCGCTTCGCCTTTCCGCACGGCGGCCACCTGATCAACCTGCACATTGCGGCTGGACTGGGTCTGGGGGGCTGCGAGTCCTACCCCGGTGTCTTTCAGCCCTTCGGGGGCTATTCCGACGGCTGCCCGCTGGGCGACGGCCGGATCACTCCGACGCAAGCGCCGGGTTTCGGGCTGGAGAACAAGAACGGCTTGGCCGAGGCGATAAGCGAGCTGACAGCTTAGGAGCATAAGCATGAAGGTTGCGATAATCGGTTGCGGCGCAATGGGTTCCATTTATGCAGCAAAGCTGGCCGACGCGGGTAACGACGTGCTGGTCGTCGACAGATACCAACCCGGCATCGAGAAGATCGCTGCGCACGGGCTGCGGGTCACCGGGCCGGGCTATGACCAGACGGTGCGACTGCGGGCCAGCACGGTCGGTGTGTCCGAGGCGATGGACCTGATCGTGCTGGCCGTCAAGGCCGCGGACGTGACAACCGCTGCGCAGCAAGCCCTTCCGATGCTGGGCGAGGACACCACCGTACTGACCATCCAGAACGGCCTGGGCGCGGCGGACACCGTTGCCGGCATCGTCGGGGACCAGCGGCTGGCAGTCGGGATCGCCAGCGGGTTCGGTGCCGCCCGGGTGGCACCCGGACACGTCCACCACAATGCCATGCGCGCCATGCGTTTCGGCGCCTACTCGACCCTGGCGCATTCGGCGGTGGAGTCGGTTGCGCGGGTTTGGGCGCAGGCCGGATTCGACGCCGCGGCGGTGACCGATATCGCCGCCATGCAGTGGGAGAAGCTGATCTGCAATGTCGCTTACAGTGCGCCCTGTGCGCTGACCGGGATGACGGTCGGCCAGGTGCTGGACGACCCGGAGATGGGCCCGGTCAGCCGGGCGGCGGCGACCGAGGCATGGCGGGTCGCCTGGGCCTCCGATATCGCCATCGACATCGCCGATCCCGTCGCACACGTCCGTGCCTTCGGCGCTGGGATGCCGGATGCGAAACCCTCGGCGCTACTGGATCACGAGGCGCGCCGAATCAGCGAGATCGACGTGATCAACGGCGCCGTGCCGCGGCAGGGAGCGCGGGTGGGCGTCGACGCACCGGTGAACGCCACGCTCGCCGCGTTGGTCAAGACCGTCGAAAGACGGTGGCAGTAGCCGGCTTAGCGTTAAGTAATCGGCAGATACTCACGGCAATAAGCACTTCGACCAGCTGACTATTGCCCCAGCCCGGCCCCGGCTCGTGCACAACGACCGGCTCATCGACGCGCGCATCGCCCAGGCCTGCTGCGCTCGGCAAGCGTCGCCTGGCGCGCACGCTTACTGACATAACCGCTGTCTCTACCACAACCCGCTGACGCCTCCGCGCTGCCGGATGCCGTCCGGCCTGTGCTGCTGGATGGCGACGGCGGCGGTGTCCTCCCCCAATGGGGGGAGGAAATTTCATCCTGCAAATCCTCCAGTGAGGCGAGGGCGCGGGGGCCGCGATTGGGCGACGGTGGTTTCCGGAGTCCTGGTGTGCGCAGGAAACCC
>JALHRH010000010.1:0-36812 GCA_022841565.1 Mycobacterium sp.
TTGACGCCAACATCGCGGCGGCAGCCGCGGAGGCCGCCATCCCGGCGGCCGCAGCGGCCGAAGGCGCTGCTGCGGGCCTGGCCAGTGAGGTGGGAGCCGCTGGCGCGGCCGCCAGCCTGGGCGAGGCCTCTCTTGTCGGCAGCCTGTCGGTTCCGGCCAGCTGGGCCGGCGCTGCCCCGGCCGCGGAGGCCGCCGCCGGAACCGCGTTGGCGGGCAGCGGTTGGACCGTCCCCCAGGAAGCGGCAGCACCCGGAGTGATGGCCGGCATGCCGGGCATGGCCGCGGCGGCCAAGGGTGCCGGTGCCTACGCCGGCCCACGGTACGGCTTCAAGCCAACCATCATGCCCAAGCAGATCGTCGTGTGACGTCACGAACGTAGAGAAGACACGTCACTCGTTCAGGCTGGCAATCGCAGGATCATCCGAGCTTCACCCAACTTCGAGATAGGAGACCAAACATGGCAACACGTTTCATGACTGACCCGCACGCGATGCGGGCTATGGCGGGCCGCTTCGAGACCCACGCCCAGACTGTCGAGGACGAGGCCCGTCGCATGTGGGCGTCCTCGCAGAACATCTCCGGCGCCGGCTGGAGCGGTCTGGCCTCGGCCACCTCGCTGGACACCATGGGCCAGATGAACACGGCATTCCGCAACATCGTCAACATGCTGCACGGCGTTCGCGACGGATTGATCCGCGACGCCAACAACTACGAGCAGCAAGAGCAGGCCTCGCAGCAGATCCTTGGCAGCTAGCGGCAGCCCAACAGACCCGAATCAGGAGGACAACAATGACCATCAATTACCAGTTCGGTGACGTCGACGCCCACGGCGCGCTGATTCGCGCGCAGGCCGCCAACCTGGAGGCCGAGCACCAGTCCATCGTGCGCGATGTGCTGGCTGCCGGTGACTTTTGGGGCGGCGCCGGTTCGGTGGCTTGCCAGGAGTTCATCGCCCAGTTGGGCCGCAACTTCCAGGTGATCTACGAGCAGGCCAACGCCCACGGCCAGAAGGTTCAGAGCGCCGGCAGCAACATGGCGCAGACGGACAGCGCCGTTGGGTCCAGCTGGGCCTGACGTAGGTCTTGATCGACGGCGTGGCCGCACACCATTGGGTGTGCGGCCACGTTGTTCTCTGGGCGCACAATCCTCCGACGCACAATTTGCTGGCTGCGTCGTTTCGATCGGCGCTGGCGGTCGGCACCACCGTTCACTGGCGCGCACACCGCCATACACCGAGGCACCGGCAGCTCGGCTGGCATCCGCACCCGGGCCCCGCGGGACGGGGGTGACACCACCTGGCCGGCAGACAGGCGTCGAGGCCCAACACCAGGGGCGACCGGCTCAGCCCGTTGCATGCTGGTGATAGTCGCATTGGACTCACCAATCGAGTTCTCGCCGCTAATCACATTGCCGGACAGTGTTTTTGATGGTTGTCTTCACGCCGCGAAAGGGGTAACGACAGATCGCCAACCCGTGCCCGATCAGCCATCGGGCCCCATTCACGGCCGGGCTGACATTTGAGAAGCCTATGAAGAACGTGACAACCATATATGTGCTTGAAAGAATGAATGAATATGACCGCAACGCAGGGATTTGCGCGCAGCCAACGTCCGCGACAGGCGATTCTCGGGCAGCTGCCCCGGATAAATCGGGCTGACGGTTCACCGATCCGGGTGTTGCTGGTCGACGACGAACCGGCCTTGACCAATCTGGTCAAGATGGCGCTGCACTACGAGGGCTGGGACGTCGAGATCGCCCACAACGGGCGCGAGGGCATCGCCAAGTTCGAGAAGATCAATCCCGACGTGCTGGTCCTGGACATCATGCTGCCCGACGTGGACGGCCTGCATATCCTGCAGCGGGTCCGTGAATCAGACTCCTACACACCCACGCTGTTCCTCACCGCACGCGACTCGGTGATGGACCGGGTCACCGGCCTCACCGCCGGCGCTGACGACTACATGACCAAGCCGTTCAGCCTCGAGGAATTGGTCGCCCGACTGCGGGGTCTGCTACGTCGTTCCAGCCATCTGGCCCCGCCCGCCGATGAGTCCCTGAAGGTGGGCGATCTCAAGTTGGACGCGGCCAGCCGGGAGGTCACCCGAGGTGGCACCCCGATGTCATTGTCGTCGACCGAGTTCGAACTGCTCCGCTTCCTGATGCGCAATCCACGTCGCGCACTGAGCCGCACCGAGATCCTGGACCGGGTATGGAACTACGACTTCGCTGGCCGCACCAGCATCGTCGACCTGTACATTTCCTACCTGAGGAAAAAGATCGACGCTGACAGAGAGCCGATGATCCACACCGTCCGTGGCATTGGATACATGCTCCGACCACCGGAATGAGCTCGGAATGACGGGTGACCGCCAGATTCCGCGGTGGCTCCCCCGTTCCCTGCGCCGGCAATTGTTGCTAGGCGTACTGACGGTGGTGACGCTCGTGCTGGTGGCCGTTGGCGTCGTGTCGGTGCTGACCCTGCGGGGTTATGTCACCGCGATGAATGACGCCGAAGTCGCGGAATCGATGCATGCGTTCACGTCCGCTTACGCCAGATACCGCAACGGGGAACACACCTCGGTGCACACCGGCATTCCCCCGGTTCCGCAGGCGCTGTTGGAGTTCACCGGGCAGACGCCCGGCAACCTGATCGCGGTGCTTCGCGACGGGAAGGTCATCGCCTCGGCCATCTTCTCCGAGGACGCACCACGGGCCGCCCCGCCCGACGTCGTTCGTGCCATCGAAGCGCGGTCCTGGACCGACGGCCCGTCACGCATCGAGAAGCTGGGCAGTCTCGGGCCCCACCAGGTCGACAGCCGCACCGCCGGGCCCGACCGCCTGGTGGTCGGGGTTTCGCTGAGCGTCGCCGATCACATCATCGCCCGCAAGCAACTCACCACCGCGGTGCTGGTCGCTACCGCGCTGGTGGTGACGGCCCTACTCACAGCCTGGGTGGTGGGCTACGCCCTGCGCCCGCTCAGCCGGGTCGCGGCGACCGCAGCGGAGGTCGCTGCCATGCCGCTGGCCGACGAAGACCACCAGATCAGTGTGCGGGTCCGGCCGGAAGACACCGACCCGGATAACGAGGTAGGAATCGTCGGGCACACCCTCAACAAGTTGCTCGACAACGTCGACAGCGCGCTGGCGCATCGCGTCGAATCCGATTTGCGGATGCGCCAATTCATCACCGACGCCAGCCACGAGCTGCGCACGCCGTTGGCCGCCATTCAGGGCTATGCCGAGTTGACTCGCCAGGACAGCTCGGCGTTGCCACCGACCACGGAATACGCCTTGGCGCGCATCGAGTCCGAGGCGCGGCGGATGGCGTCGCTGGTCGACGAGTTGCTGCTGCTCTCCCGCCTGGGCGAAGGCCAGGATCTACAGGCCGAAGATCTGGACTTCACCGACCTGGTGCTGAACGCGGTCAATGACGCGGCAGTGGCGGCGCCGACGCACCACTGGGTCAAGAAACTGCCGGATCAGCCGGTATGGGTCAACGGAGACCATGCGCGGCTGCATCAAGCTGTCAGCAACCTGCTCACCAACGCCTGGGTCCATACTTATCCCGACGTCACGGTGACCACGGCGATTACCTGCCACTATGTCCGGCTGGCCGACGGCCCGAGCGCGCCGTACGTCGAATTGACGGTGACCGATGACGGTCCCGACATCGACCCCGATGTGCTGCCCCATCTCTTCGAGCGGTTCGTGCGCGCCGACAAGGCACGGTCCACGGGTGCCGGCCACGGGCTGGGTCTGGCGATCGTCAATTCGATCGTCAAGGCGCACGGGGGCACGGTCAGCGCCGAATCCGCGAACGGTGAGACGGTTTTTCGCGTGCGGATCCCGATGATTCAACGCTTCCGGATGGCCGACGCCTAAACGCGAGGCCGCGAAAGCGGCGGTGTCGCCTGGGCGATGCCCCGTAAAGAGACCGTAAAGGCCGGCTGCCGCGGCGTTAGGAAACCGTCAACTCCCGAGCCCGCGTCACGGCGCATCGATGAGGCTCTGAAAGGCACACGACCGGCGCCGAACGGAGTTCACCATGAGCGTGTTGGCATACCTCGCCCTGACTGTGGGGGCGTTCGCCTTGCTCGCCCTGACCCAGAAGTTGGTCGAGCGATTATGAGCTACCAAAACACCGTCGGCCTTGTGCTGGCCATCCTGCTTGCGCTGTTTCTGGTTGGCGCCCTGCTGTTTCCAGAGAGGTTCTAGTGAGCACAACGACAGCGGGGCTAATCTTCCTCGCGGTTCTGGTGGCCGCACTGGCACTGGCACACGTGCCCTTGGGCGACTACATGTACCGGGTCTACTCCGCCGAGAAAGACTCGCGCGTCGAGTTGCTGATCTACCGCCTTATCGGAGTGAACGCACGGGCGGAACAGACGTGGGGCGCCTACGCGCGCAGCGTCCTGGCGTTCTCCTCGATCAGCATCCTCTTCTTGTTCGCCTTCCAGCTGGTACAGGGCGCGTTGCCATTACACCTGCACGACCCGGCCACCATGATGACGCCGGGGCTGGCATGGAATACCGCGGTCAGCTTCGTCACCAACACCAACTGGCAGGCCTACTCCGGCGAGTCGACGCAGGGCCACCTGGTCCAGATGGCCGGCCTGGCGGTACAGAATTTCGTCTCGGCTTCGGTGGGCATGGCGGTGGCGATGTCGTTAGTGCGCGGGTTCGCCCGTAAGCGCACGAGCGAATTGGGCAACTTCTGGGTAGATCTGGTGCGCGGCACATTGCGCATTCTGCTCCCCATCGCGGTCGTCGGCGCCGTCCTGCTCATCGCGGGTGGGGCTATCCAGAGCTTCCATCTGCACGACCAGGTGGTCACCACCCTGGGTGGCGCCCAGCAGACGATCACCGGCGGCCCGGTGGCCAGTCAGGAAGTCATCAAGGAGCTGGGCACCAACGGCGGTGGCTTCTACAACGCCAACTCCGCGCACCCGTTCGAGAACCCCACCGCGTGGACGAACTGGTTGGAGATCTTTCTGCTGCTGGTGATCAGCTTCTCGCTGCCGCGCACGTTCGGGCGAATGGTGGGCAGCAAGAAGCAGGGCTATGCGATCGCGGCGGTCATGGCGACGCTGGCCGGCATCAGCGTGTCGTTGATGATGTGGTTTCAGCTGCAACACCACGGCACCGTGCCGACCGCGCTCGGCGCGTCGACCGAAGGTGTCGAGCAGCGGTTCGGGGTGGCCGACTCGGCGGTGTTCGCCGATGCCACCACGCTGACCTCTACCGGTGCCGTCGACTCGTTCCACGACTCCTACACCAGCCTCGGCGGCATGATGACGATGTTCAATATGCAGCTCGGCGAGGTGGCCCCGGGCGGCACCGGCTCCGGCCTTTACGGCATGTTGATTCTGGCGGTGATCACCGTCTTCGTCGCCGGCCTGATGGTCGGGCGCACCCCGGAATATCTGGGCAAGAAGCTCAACCCGCGCGAAATCAAGCTTGCCGCAAGCTATTTCCTGGTGACGCCGCTGATTGTGCTGACCGGCACCGCGATCGCCATGGCGCTGCCGGGCGAGCGCGCCGGGATGCTCAATGGCGGGCCGCACGGGCTGTCGGAGGTGCTGTACGCCTTCACCTCGGCGGCCAATAACAACGGCTCGGCCTTCGCCGGGCTCAGCGTCAACACCGACTGGTACAACACCGCTTTGGGGCTGGCCATGCTCTTCGGCAGGTTCCTGCCCATCGTGCTGGTGCTCGCCCTGGCCGGGTCGTTGGCCAGACAAAGCGCCACCCCGGAAACGGCGGGCACCCTGCCCACCCATCGGCCGCAGTTCGTCGGGATGGTCGCCGGTGTCACCCTGATCCTCGTTGCGCTCACGTTCCTGCCCATGCTGGCGCTCGGACCTCTCGCTGAAGGAATCCACTGATGACCGCGACCACCAAGCGGCTACCGGGCGGCATGCTTGATCCGACCATGTTGTGGAAGTCGAGTCCGCAGGCGCTGATCAAACTCGACCCGCGCACCCTGTGGCGCAACCCGGTGATGTTCATCGTCGAAATCGGCGCCGTCTGGGCGACCGTACTCGCGATCGTCGCCCCGAGCTGGTTCGCCTGGTTGATCGTGGTCTGGCTGTGGCTGACGGTACTGTTCGCCAACCTCGCCGAGGCGGTGGCCGAAGGCCGCGGCAAGGCCCAGGCTGAGACGCTACGCAAGGCCAAGACCCAGACCATGGCACGGCGCCTCAAAGGTTGGGCACCCGGCGCGCCACCCGTCGAGGAAGAAGTCGCCGCCCCGCTGCTGCAACAGGGCGACGTCGTGGTGATCGAAGCCGGACAGGTGATTCCGGGTGACGGTGACGTGGTGGAAGGCATTGCCTCCGTTGACGAGTCGGCGATCACCGGCGAGTCGGCACCGGTGATCCGGGAGTCGGGCGGGGACCGTTCGGCGGTCACCGGCGGCACCACCGTGCTGAGCGACCGGATCGTCGTGAGAATCACCCAGAAGCCCGGCGAAAGCTTCATCGACCGGATGATCGCGCTCGTCGAGGGCGCAAACCGGCAGAAGACACCCAACGAAATCGCGCTGAACATCCTGCTGGCCGCGTTGACCATCATCTTCGTATTCGCCGTCGCGACCCTGCAGCCGCTGGCGATCTATTCCAAGTTGAACAATCCCGGTGTGCCGGATACTCAGGCGCTCAACGGAAGTGGTGTGACCGGCATCGTGATGGTGTCGCTGCTGGTATGCCTGATTCCCACCACCATCGGCGCGCTGCTGTCGGCCATAGGGATCGCCGGCATGGACCGGCTGGTGCAGCGCAACGTGCTGGCGATGTCCGGACGCGCGGTCGAAGCGGCCGGCGACGTCAACACCCTGCTGCTGGACAAGACCGGCACGATCACCCTGGGCAACCGGCAAGCCGCCGCCTTCATCCCGGTCGACGGAGTCGCGGCTGCCGACTTGGCCGACGCCGCACAGTTGTCCAGCCTCGCCGACGAAACACCGGAGGGCCGTTCGGTGGTTGTGTTCGCCAAGGAACATTTCGGGTTGCGGGCACGCACGCCGGGCGAACTCGCGCACGCCCAGTGGGTGAGCTTCTCCGCCACGACGCGCATGTCCGGTGTCGATCTCGGTGACCACCAGTTGCGCAAGGGCGCGGCGAGTTCGGTCGCGGAATGGGTGCGCACACAAGGCGGCAAGGTGCCCGGCCAGCTCGGCGTGATCGTCGACGGCGTCTCCGCCGGTGGCGGCACGCCGCTGGTCGTCGGAGAGTGTCGTAACGGCGAGGCGGCCGTCCTGGGTGTCATCCACCTCAAGGACGTCGTCAAGCAGGGCATGCGTGAGCGGTTCGACGAGATGCGCCGGATGGGCATCCGCACGGTGATGATCACCGGCGATAATCCGTTGACCGCCAAGGCGATTGCGGACGAGGCCGGAGTCGACGACTTCCTCGCCGAAGCCACCCCCGAAGACAAGCTCGCGTTGATCAAACGGGAGCAGGAAGGCGGCAAACTGGTCGCGATGACCGGTGACGGCACCAACGACGCGCCGGCGCTGGCTCAGGCCGACGTGGGTGTGGCGATGAATACCGGCACATCTGCCGCCAAAGAGGCGGGGAACATGGTCGACCTCGACTCCGACCCCACCAAGCTGATCGAGATCGTCGAAATCGGCAAGCAGCTGTTGATCACCCGAGGCGCGTTGACCACTTTCTCCATCGCCAACGACATCGCCAAGTACTTCGCGATCATCCCGGCGATGTTCGTCACGCTGTTTCCGGGGCTGGACCTGTTGAACATCATGCGCTTGCACAGCCCGGAGTCGGCGATCCTGTCTGCGGTGATCTTCAACGCGATCATCATCGTCCTGCTGATCCCGTTGTCGTTGCGGGGCGTGCGCTATACGCCCAGCAGCGCGTCAAAGCTGTTGAGCCGCAACCTCTATGTCTACGGACTTGGAGGCATTGTCGCCCCGTTCATCGGGATCAAGCTAATCGACCTGATCGTCCAATTCGTCCCAGGGATGTCCTGACATGAACTTCTCCAATTTGCTCCGCATCCACTGGGCCGCCCTGCGCGCCCTGCTGGTGCTGACGGTGGTGACCGGCCTGGTGTATCCGCTGTTCATCTGGCTGATAGCGCAGCTCCCGGGCCTGCACGACAAGGCCGAAGGGTCGATCGTCACCGTGGGCGGCAAGCCGGTCGGCAGCCGGCTGATCGGTCAGCGGTTCACCGACCCCAGCGGGGGTCCACTGCCGCAGTACTTCCAGAGCCGTCCCTCGGCGGCCGGCTACGACCCGCTCTCAACCGGTGCGAGCAACCTCGGGCCGGAAAGCATGACCTTGCTGAACCAGGTTTGTTCGCGCAGCGCCGCTGTGGGCAGGCTGGAAGGGGTTGATGGGTCACGTCCGTTCTGCACCGGCGGGGGTGTGGGGGCGGTGTTGTCGGTGATCGGCCCGCGCGATGCCCGCGGCGCCGTCGTCCACCCCACCCGGGTGGTCAGCGTCAACGAGCCGTGCCAGACGACGGCGGCGCCTTTCCTGACCCTGTATGAGGGTGTGCGGGTGGAATGCGCCAAGCACGGCGAGGACTACTCGATCGGTCAGCTCGTGTTGATCCGGGGTGCCGCGCCCGCCAACCCGGTCGTTCCGGCCGACGCGGTGACCGCCAGCGGCAGCGGACTGGACCCAGACATCTCGTTGGCCTACGCCGACCTTCAGGTGGCGCGGGTGGCCAAGGCCCGGCACGTCAGCCCGGACCAGGTCCGCGACGTGCTGGCGCAGTACCGCACTGGTCGCGCGCTGGGGTTCTTCGGGGAACCGTGTGTCAACGTCTTGCAACTCAACCTGCAACTCGACCGCCAATACCCGGTCGTTGGCTAGAGCCACGGAGGGATGATGGTTGACGTGACCGACGTCAGCCTCGGCGAGCTTCGCACCAAGCGCGGGGAACTGCGCATTTATCTCGGCGCGGCGCCCGGGGTCGGCAAGACCTACGCGATGCTCGGCGAGGCGCATCGACGCTTGGAGCGCGGCACAGACGTCGTAGCAGCCGTGATCGAAACCCACGGACGGGCGAAAACCGCTGAGTTGCTTGCCGGGATCGAAACCATTCCGCCGTGTTACATCGAGTATCGGGGCGGCAGCTTCCCCGAACTCGACGTACCCGCCGTGCTGGCCCGCCATCCACACGTCGTATTGGTCGACGAGCTTGCCCATACCAACACGCCGGGCAGCAAGAACGCCAAGCGATGGCAGGATGTGGAGGAGCTGTTGGAGGCCGGCATCACGGTGATCTCCACGGTGAACATCCAGCACCTGGAAAGCTTGAACGACGTCATCGCCCAGATCACCGGTATCGAGCAGAAGGAGACGATACCCGATTCGATCGTGCGACAGGCGGCGCAGGTCGAACTCATCGACATCACCCCGGAAGCACTGCGCCGCAGGCTATCCCACGGCAACGTCTACGCGCCGGAACGTATCGACGCTGCGCTGTCCAACTACTTCCGTCGCGGAAACCTGACTGCGTTACGGGAGTTGGCGTTGCTGTGGTTGGCCGACCAGGTCGACACCGCGCTGGCCAGGTACCGCGCGGAAAACAAGATCACCGCTATCTGGGAGGCCCGTGAGCGCGTCGTAGTAGCCGTCACCGGTGGTCCCGAATCGGAAACGCTGGTGCGCAGAGCTTCTCGAATCGCGTCAAAGTCCACTGCCGAACTGATGGTAGTTCACGTGGTGCGGGGTGACGGCCTGGCCGGCCTGTCCGAGACCCGGATGGCCAAGATTCGCGAACTCGCCAACAGCCTGGATGCCTCCCTGCACACCGTGGTCGGTGACGACGTGCCCGGTGCCTTGCTGGATTTCGCTCGGGAGATGAACGCGACCCAGCTGGTGATCGGCACCTCCCGGCGACCGCGCTGGGCGCGCATCTTCGAGGAGGGCATCGGCTCGGCGATCGTCGAACACTCCGGCAAGATCGACGTGCACATGGTTACCCACGAGGAATCCAGGCGGGGAATTCGCACCGCCTCGATCGCACGGCGAGAGCGTCGTGTCGCATCCTGGCTGGCGGCCGTCATCGTGCCGACCCTGATCTGCGCCGTCACGGTGGCCTGGCTGGACCGGTACTTGGACAACGGCGGGGAAAGCGCGCTGTTCTTCGTCGGAGTGCTGCTGGTGGGCCTGCTGGGAGGTGTTGCGCCCGCCGCGCTTTCGGCCGTGCTGTCCGGTCTGCTGTTGAACTACTTCTTGATCACACCCCGGCGCAGCTTCACGATCGCCGAACCGAACAGCGCCGTCACCGAACTGGTGCTGCTGCTGATCGCCGTGGCGGTAGCGGTGCTGGTGAACGGCGCGGCGAAACGCTCGCGAGAAGCCCGCCGCGCCTCCCAAGAGGCCGAACTATTGACGCTGTTCGCCGGATCGGTATTGCGTGGCGCGGACCTGGAAACCCTGCTCGAACGCGTCCGGGAAACCTATTCCCAGCGTTCGGTCAGCATGCTGCGTGAACACGCCGATGAAGGCCGGCACTATGCCGATATTGTCGCCGCGGTGGGCAGTCAACCCTGCGCCACCGTCGATTCCGCCGATACTGCGATCGAGGTCGGCGACGACGAGTTCTGGATGCTGTTGGGCGGACGGAGGCTCTCCGCCCGGGATCGCCGCGTGCTCCATGCCGTGGCGACGCAGGCTGCAGGTCTGATCAAGCAACGTGAGCTCGCCGATGAGGCCAGTCGCACCGAAGCGATCGTGCGGGCCGACGAGCTGCGTCGCTCACTGCTATCGGCGGTCAGCCACGATCTGCGAACTCCGTTGGCGGCGGCCAAGGTTGCGGTGTCCAGCCTGCGCGCCGGCGACGTCGCCTTCTCCCCCGAGGACACCGCCGAACTGCTGGCCGCCATCGAGGAGTCCACCGATTCGTTGACCGCGCTGGTGGACAACCTGCTCGATTCGTCACGATTGGCCGCCGGCGTGATACACCCGGATTTGTACCGGGTGTATCTGGAGGAGGTGGTACAGCGTGCGCTGGTCAGCATCGGCAAGGGAGCCACTGGGTTCTTCCGATCCGCGATCGACCGTGTCAAAGTCGATGTCGGTGACGCGGTGGTGCTGGCCGACGCCGGGCTGCTGGAACGAGTGCTGGCCAATTTGATCGATAACGCCCTGCGCTACGCGCCCGAGTGCGTGGTTCGCGTCAATGCGGGCCGAGTGGGCGATCGGGTGCTGATCAACGTCATCGACGAAGGGCCGGGAATCCCGCACGGGGCCGAGGAGCAGATCTTCGAAGCGTTCCAGCGTCTCGGCGATCACGACAACACCACCGGTGTCGGCTTGGGCATGTCGGTGGCACGCGGCTTCGTCGAGGCCATGGGTGGCACCATCGCAGCCAGCGACACACCGGGTGGCGGGCTCACAGTGGTGGTGGACCTGGCCGCGCCGCAGGGGGTGTCGTGACCCGGGTACTGGTGATCGACGACGAGCCGCACATTCTGCGGGCCCTGAAAATCAACCTCACCGTGCGTGGGTACGAGGTCATCACGGCCGCGACGGGGGCCGGCGCGTTGCGCGCCGCTGCCGAACACCCCCCGGACGTGGTGATACTCGACCTCGGGCTGCCGGACATCTCGGGCATCGACGTGCTGGCGGGCCTACGCGGCTGGCTTACCGCACCGGTGATCGTGCTCTCGGCGCGCAGCGATTCGTCGGACAAAGTGCAGGCGTTGGACGCCGGCGCCGACGACTACGTGACGAAACCCTTTGGCATGGACGAGTTTCTGGCCCGGCTGCGAGCGGCGGCGCGCCGCAACACGGCCGCCTCCGAGATCGACCAGCCGGTCATCGAAACCGAGGCATTCACCATCGATCTGGCGGCCAAAAAGGTCACCAAGCACGGCGCAGAGGTGCACCTGACACCGACCGAGTGGGGCATGCTCGAGGTGCTGGCTCGAAATCGCGGCAAGCTGGTCGGCCGCGAGGAACTGCTCAAGGAGGTGTGGGGACCGGCGTACTCGACCGAAACCCATTACCTGCGAGTCTATTTGGCGCAGCTACGGCGTAAGCTCGAAGATGACCCGTCGCACCCTCAGCACCTGCTGACCGAATCGGGTATGGGCTACCGCTTCGAAACGTGAGTCACATCTGCCACTCCGGTCTCCGGAAAAGTCGGGTGTGCGTTTGCCCGCCTATCCGCGACAACTGGGCTTTGTCCCGCAAGGCCAGCACCCGTTGGTGGATGCGGTACTCGGTGGCCCGCGGCATCCCCGCGGGTGCATAGCGGCCTCGCGCTAGCCGGCGCACCCGGCCCCGCGCGATTTCCCACCGCAGCGCATCCGAGATGGCTTTCGACGCTCTACCGCGCACGCAAAAGCCGTGCCAGTTCAGTGCTTCAGTCATCTCGGCGATGGTCGCTGGTCCGTGCAACGCCAGCTGCCAGGTAAGCACGTAACGAAGTTCAATGCCACGAAGACACAGCGCAGGATCCATGCCGGTACCGTCGCATGCCAGTCCGACATGTGCGCTTCGGTTCCAGGTTGTCGCTGCGAGGCGGGCAGACAGACAACCGACTTTTCCAGAGGCTGGTGGGACGGATGGGGTCACGCGATCGACAACACGATCCCGTCCAGGATGTCGTGCTCGCTGACGATCAGCTCGCAGATGCCGGCCCGCTCGCCCAGTTCCCGCGCCAACTCCTGGACCACGATGGCACCACCGCCGATCACGTCAACGCGGCCTTCGTGCATGGGACCCAGCGCAGCCCGCTCCACCCGGGTCATGCCGATCAGCCCGTCACACACCGCAACAAGCTCACCTACCGGAACCCGCGAAAGGTGAATAGCCCCCGCATCATAGGTGACCATGTGATGCGCCACCGCGGAAAGGGTGGTCATTGTCCCGGCCAGTCCGACCCAGGTCCGCGCCCCCGCCACCGGCACCGCCCGCAACGCGACATCGAGTCGTTCACGCACCACCTGACGGGCGGCCGCCACCTCATCCGACGACGGCGGGTCCGAGGGTAGACACCGCTCGGTCACCCGCACACAACCAATGTCGGCCGAATAACTCGCCAGTACCCGATCAGCTGAGGCGCCCAGCACGATCTCCGTCGACCCGCCCCCCACGTCGACCACAACGAAAGGCGCACCAGCACTGTCCAAATCGCGAACCGCACCGCGAAAGGACAGCGCCGCCTCCTCGGCGCCGGTGATCACCTCGGCAATAGAACCGGGGATCACCCTTCCCAGCACGTCGGCCGTCATCGCGAAGAAGACATCGCGATCGGCGGCATCCCGGGTCGCCGAAGTAGCGACCATTCGCACCCGCTCGACATCATGCAGGCGAAGCAGTTCGGCATAGTCGACCAGCGCCGCCCGGGTGCGGACAATCGCCTCAGGTGCGAACTTACCTGTTGCGTCGACCCCCTGACCCAACCGTACGATGCGCAGCTCCCGATGGACATCATGCAGCCGCTCACCCTCAACGTCGGCGATCAGCAGCCGAATCGAGTTCGTACCACAATCAATACCGGCGAGTCGCGTCAAAGCCATTGCCTCCCAGCCAGAAAAGCTGCCATACCGGACTCCGCGGCCAGCAGCGCCAGCGCCTCGTCACCGAACGGATTCACCCCGGGCCCCTTGGCCAGCGAGTGCGCGATCAGGACGTGCAGACATTTGACCCGGTCTGGCATGCCACCGCCGGAGAACGTGGTACCCAAGGGTTCAATCGCGTCCCGCTCAGCCAGATACGATTCGTGCGCCCGGCGGTACGCGGCAGCCAAATCCGGATCCTGGCCCAATCTTTCAGTCATGTCACGCATAAGCCCCGTCGTCTCCAATCGGCTCGCCGCCGCGGTGAGCACCGGATGCGTCAGGTAGTACAACGTCGGGAACGGAGTGCCGTCCGGGAGTTTTGGCAAGGTCTTCACCACCCCCGGTTCCCCGTTCGGGCATCGGTAGGCAATTTCGAGGACTCCGCGAGGCTGGCGGCCAAGTTGGCGCTCCACCGCCTCCAGATCGGCCGCATCAACCACCGGTCGAGCCAGGGTTAGGCGGCAGCTCGGGTGGTGGACGAACGGCAGGCGGCAAGTGCGGCGCGTCGGCGATGGTGTGCCACAGCGAGGTGTACCAGGGTTCGTTCTTGGCCGGGCCCCCCACCTCCGCCCCCGGCTGCGGGGTCGCCGCCGCGCCGGGCGGAAGCTGAACCTGAAACGGAATGTCGCCGGGCTTAACGAATCCGAGGCGCTCGCGCGCCTGCGCTGCGATATACGCCGGGTCAGCCAGCTGACCCTTGCGTTGTTCCAATTCGGCAATCTGGCGGCGCAGCGCGGCCTCGGTCGCCGACAGCTGCGCCATCTCGGTGCGCTGAGAAAAGTACGTACGCACCGGTCCGGCGATGGTCAGTGTCAGCACACACACCACGGCGGCCAGAATCGCGGCACGACGCGCGGTGAACCCAAGCCGCTGATCCGACCGCTGCTCGACGGATTCGGCGAAGGACCGCTTGATGGGATCCACGACATGCTCGTGCAACGAGCCGGTGGACGCGGTCTGCGCGGGTTTGGACAGAGGCTTAGCAACGGGCCTAGAAATGGGCCCAGAAACGGGCTTCGACGAACTGGTGGAACGACGCGCCCGAGCCGGATCACCCGGCTTCCCCGGCCGTGATGCCGGGGACCGCCGTTTCGGATCGGGCTTGGCGGACAAGCTACTTGGGGTCTACCGCGTACCGCGGGAAGGCCAGATCGCCGGCATAGCGGGCCGCATCACCCAACGCCTCTTCGATCCGCAGCAGCTGGTTGTACTTCGCGACGCGCTCACTACGGGCCGGCGCACCCGTCTTGATCTGGCCGCTACCGACCGCCACCGCGAGGTCAGCGATGGTGGTGTCCTCCGTTTCGCCGCTGCGGTGGCTCATCATCGTGCGGTACCCGCTGTGGTGCGCCAGGGCGACGGCGTCGAGTGTCTCGGTCAGCGTGCCAATCTGATTCACCTTGACCAGCAACGCATTTGCCACGCCGCGCTCAATGCCTTCCTCGAGACGCTCGGGATTGGTGACGAACAGGTCGTCACCGACGATCTGCACCCGGTCACCGATGCCTGCCGTCAAAGCGGCCCAGCCGTCCCAGTCGTCTTCGGACAGTGGGTCTTCGATGGACACCAGCGGGTAGGCGTTGAGCAGCCCGGCGTAGAACTCCGTCATCTCCTCGGCGGTGCGGATGGAGCCCTCGAAGCTGTATCCGGTGCCCTCGGTGTGGAACTCGGTGGCCGCCACGTCGAGGGCCAGTGCGACGTCGACACCGAGGTTGAAACCGGCCAACTCGATGGCCCGGCTGATCAGATCGAGTGCCGCGGTGGTGCCGGCCACGTCCGGAGCGAACCCGCCCTCGTCGCCCAGACCGGTAGACAGCCCTTCTTTCTTCAGCACCGACTTGAGCGCGTGGTACACCTCGGCGCCCCAGCGCAGCGACTCGCTGAAGCTGGGAGCACCGATGGGCGCGACCATGAACTCCTGGACATCGACACCGGTATCGGCGTGCGCCCCACCGTTGACGATGTTCATCATCGGCACCGGCAGGATGTGGGCGTTCGGTCCGCCCAGGTACCGAAACAGGGGCAGAGCGGCACTATCCGCCGCGGCCTTGGCTACGGCCAGTGAAATCCCGAGGATGGCGTTGGCGCCCAGTCGCGACTTGTCGGGGGTGCCGTCGAGGTCCACCAGGGCCTGATCGACCAATCGCTGGTCGTCGGCGTTGAGGCCGATGACCGCGGGCCCGATCTCGTCGAGCACGGCTTGAACGGCCTTCTTCACCCCTTTGCCGCCGTACCGGTCACCGCCGTCGCGCAATTCGACCGCCTCGTGCTCGCCGGTCGACGCACCCGAAGGCACCGCGGCCCGCGCGAATGTTCCGTCGATCAGCGCGACTTCGACCTCGATGGTCGGGTTGCCGCGGGAGTCAAGGATCTCGCGAGCTCCGACCTGTTCGATAATCGGCACTGGGTACTCCTTTGCGCTCTGGCTCTGGTCAGGCCCTCGGCAGCCTCAGCCTAAAGCCTGGGTCAGCGATCCATCTTTCTATAGCGGATGACCCGCCGCATAGGCGGTCGCCCAGTCCCGTACCGCCCGCGCGTAAACCCCTGAGTTGTTGTACGCGCGCAACGCTGTGATCCAGCCGCGAGGCGTAGCGAGATCTTTTCCGCGCCAACATAAGTAACCTGCGGCCGAGAGCGCGGCGTCATCAATGTTGTCCGGGCTGGCGGTGCCGTCGTTGTTGGCATCGACCCCATACAGACGCCAGGTCTCGGAAATGAACTGCATCGGGCCCATCGCCCGTTCCACGCCGTTATCGCCGTCGAGCAGGCCGCCATCGTTGTCGACGATCCGCACGGTGTCGCCACTGCCGTCGAGCCGGACACCCCGGATGGGGGGCCTGACGTCGCCGTTGGGCGCGATCGTAGCCCCGCGGTAGGTGCCGTTGTGGCTCTCGATTTGCCCGATGCCCGCTAGCGTTGTCCACGCGATGTGGCACTTCGGATTCTCCACCTCCGCGACGCGTGCGGCGTAGGCGTAGGCCTCCAATGCGATGACCGGTATTTCCAGGGCGGCAGCGCGTGCTTGCGCCCACTCCCTCAGCTGGTCGGCGGGACGACCGACCGCGTGTGTGTTCACCGGCGGCACCGGGTCCCCGGCCGGCGGTGGCACGCCCTCCGGGATGAAAAGACTGAGCTGCCAGGTGCAACTTGACGCCAACAGCATCGCGGTCGCCCCTATCACGGCGACCGCGCGCAACCAGCGTCTCGGCGACACAAACTCTCCCTGTCAGTCTCCCTATCGGGGCCCCTCACCCGTATCGGCCAAGATCATCGTCCCATGGCTTGCGGGGGTGCCCCGCTTACCTAGCCGCACAGCACACAAAATCGTACGGGCGGGCCACTGACTGGGCATTCACCACTAGGCGGCCTGGCAATGTCGGAAATTGCTTTCAGTACAGCTGAAAGCGAATTCAGCAATCATCCCGATGATCGCTATCTGTGGAGCTCCTCTGAGTCGCCGCAAACACGGCCTAGACCTGGCCGAGACCAGCCAAGGGGCCGGTCGGGTACCCACCCGGGTGTCAGCGCCGTCCCTTGCGTTTCTTGGGCCGGGACTCCTTGGGCGATTCGGGCCGGTCTTCGCCGACGTCGCACTCCGGTTCCTCGTCCGACTCGATGGACGGCCAGTGTGCCCGCCATTCATCCTCGGTGATGAAGCCCAACGGCGTCACGTCGAGCTCTTCAGCGACGCTGTCGCCGCGGCGGCTGGCGGCAATCGACTTCTCGACGCCGCGGACCGATTCGGCGAAATCCAGTACGGCTGCACGCAGCGTGTTTTCCGCGTCGACATCGGCACACAACGTGATAGTGGTGAGTGCGGCGGGTATGAACTCGGCGGGCAGGCCGGCTTGGCGCACGCGTTGAATCACCTTCTGCGCCAGCGCCAATGCCGGCTGACCGGTGTGGACGTCATCGAGCACCGAGTTGCGCGACTTCTGCGACCGCTCTGACGCCTTGGCCTCCTCCCACTGGGCCAGCTGATCCTGCAGCGAAATCGCTTCCCCGGCAAGCACTCCCGGCACCCGATTGCCGAGTTTGCGCATCAGTGTGTCGGCGACATCGTCAATGGTGAACGGAAGCAGAGCCGCATCCTCCGCGATGCGGGCGTGAAAAAGCACCTGCAGCAACAGATCACCGAGTTCTTCACGCAGTTGATCGACGCTGCCGCTGTGCACCGCGTCCAACAGCTCGTAGGTCTCTTCCAGCAGGTATCTGCGCAGCGAGTCGTGGGTCTGTTCACTTTCCCACGGTCCGGCCGTGCGCAGTTTGTCCATCATCGCGACCGCGTCAACCAGTCGTTCGCCGCGCTGACGTTCCGGAGCGGCGATCAACCGGGCGCCGGCGGCCAACCGGGCGGTGACGGCGGGATGGTTAGGGTCCGACGACAACAGCACCGGCGCGTCCTCACCGGTGTGAGCCGGATGCGCGTCGGGCAGCGACCAGGGCACCGCGATCGGCATCTCCTCGGTGTACTGCACGGGGCCGGAAAGCAACTCGATGGCTTCCACCGGCACCAGCGCCGGTCGGCGGGGGTCGACCAGGACGACGATCATCGGACCCCTCGCTCCTTCCCCGACCTTGACTCGGCCGTGCCCGCACCGTTAGGGGGGTTCGTCATACCAACATCTTGCTGCGGTTTCCCGGCCAACGCAGTCACCAAATCGGCAACCATCTGCACCAATTCAACATCGCGGATGTGTCCGGCGCCGATACCGCCCGCGCGCGGAATGGGAACCTGGACCGTAGACGTCGTCGCACGGTAGCGGCCACCCGGGTACATCCGTGCCAGGCGCACCTGCGCGGAATCCGGCAACGTCAGCGGTGAGAGTCGCACTGTCGCCGACGCCGCACTCACCTCGGTGATGCCCGAGGCCCGGCACAGCAGCCGCAGCCGCGCCACCGCCACCAGCCGTTCGGCGGGCTCCGGCAGCGGACCGTAGCGGTCGATGAGCTCCTCAACGACCGCAGCGATCTCGCTGTCGGAGGCGGCACCGGCCAGCCGTCGGTAACCCTCCAGACGAAGACGGTCGCTGCCGATGTAGTCCGGCGGCAGATGCGCATCCACCGGGAGGTCTATCCGCAATTCCTTGGGCTCATCGGCGGTGGTCACCGTCTCGCCGTCGGCGGCTTGGCGGTAGGCCGCCCGGTAGGCTTCAACGGCCTCACCGACCAGCCGGACGTAGAGGTCGAACCCAACGCCCGCGACGTGCCCGGACTGCTCGATGCCGAGCACGTTGCCGGCGCCGCGGATCTCGAGGTCTTTGAGCGCCACCGCCATGCCGGCACCCAGCTCGTTGTTCTGAGCGATCGTGGCCAACCGGTCATAGGCCGTCTCGGTCAACGGCGCGCTCGGCGGGTAGAGGAAGTAGGCATAGCCGCGCTCTCGGCTGCGACCCACCCGGCCGCGCAGCTGATGCAGCTGGGACAGGCCGAAGGTGTCGGCACGTTCGACGATCAGTGTGTTGGCGTTGGAGATGTCCAGGCCGGTTTCCACGATCGTGGTGCACACCAAGACGTCGTATTCGCGGTTCCAGAAACCCTCCACGGTGGTTTCCAGGCGTTCTTCGGGCATCTGTCCGTGCGCGACGACGACGCGCGCCTCGGGGACAAGTTCACGCACCCGCGCGGCGGCGGAGTCGATCGAACTCACCCGGTTGTGCACGTAGAACGCCTGCCCGTCGCGCAGTAGCTCGCGTCTCAAAGCGGCGGCGATCTGTTTGTCGTCGTGCGGGCCGACATAAGTCAGCACCGGGTAGCGCTCCTCGGGCGGGGTCAGGATGGTCGACATCTCCCGGATCCCGGCCAGGCTCATCTCCAGGGTGCGCGGGATGGGGGTGGCGCTCATGGTCAACACGTCGACGTGAGTGCGCAGCGCTTTGATGTGTTCCTTGTGCTCAACGCCGAACCGCTGCTCCTCGTCGACTACCACCAGACCGAGGTCCTTCCACCGCACCCCGGTCTGCAGCAGCCGGTGGGTACCGATCACGATGTCGACCGACCCGTCGGCCATGCCGTCGATCACCTTGCGGGATTCGGACGGATCGGTGAACCGGGACAGCCCCTTGACCGTCACCGGGAAGCCGGCCATCCGGTCGCTGAAGGTCTGCAGATGTTGATCGGCCAGCAGCGTGGTGGGTACCAGCACAGCAACCTGCTTGCCGTCCTGGACCGCCTTGAACGCCGCCCGCACCGCGATCTCGGTCTTGCCGTAGCCGACGTCGCCGCAGATCACCCGGTCCATCGGGATCGGCTTCTCCATGTCAGCCTTGACCTCGGTGATCGCGGTCAGCTGGTCGATGGTTTCGGTGAAGCCGAACGCGTCCTCCAGCTCGGCCTGCCACGGCGTGTCGGGCGCGAAGGCGTGTCCCGGGCTGGCCTGGCGTTTCGCGTACAGGGCCACCAGCTCGCCGGCGATCTCTCGCACGGCACGGCGGGCTTTCGTCTTGGTGTTGACCCAGTCGCTGCCGCCGAGTTTGCTCAGCGCGGGCGCCTGACCGCCCACGTAGCGCGACAGCTGGTCCAGGGCGTCCATCGGCACATAGAGCTTGTCGGTGTTTTGGCCGCCACTGCCCCTCTTTGACGAGGCGTATTCGAGCACCAAGTATTCGCGGCGCGCCCCGCCGACTGTGCGTTCCACCATCTCCACGAATCGGCCGATGCCGTGCTGGTCGTGGACCACCAGATCGCCGGCGGTCAGCGCCAGCGGGTCGACGGTGTTGCGCCGCTTGGCCGCCAGCCGCTTGCCCTCGTTGGCATTGGCCCGGCTGCCGGTCAGGTCGGCTTCGGTGATGACCACCAGATTGGCGCCCGGGATGACGACACCGTCGTGGATCGGGCCCCGCAGCACGCCGACGACGCCGGGTTTCGGCGTCTGGCCCGCGTCCAGCATGCCCGCGGGAATGTCGGACTCGGCCAGGCGCTCGACCATGCGATGCGCGGTCCCGGTACCGGGCGTCACCATCGCGGCGTATCCGCCGGTGGCCACGTGCGCGCGCAGCATCGCGAAGATGCCCTCGATGTCGTGCTGGTGCCCCCGCGCCGAAGGCGCGGACCGGATGTCCAGTTCCACCGCCGACTCGTCGGAAAGCTGACTGAGCGTCCACCACGGGTGCCCGGCCCGGCGGGCCGCATCGTGCACCTCGTCGAGTTCGGCGAAGCCGGACCCGCCCAGTTGTTCGACATCGACCGGCGCATCGGTGCCCAGAGCCGCGACCGACCACGACGCTTCCAGGAATTCCCGGCCGGTCTTGATCAGGTCAGCGGCGCGGGTACGCACCTTTTCCGGATCGCAGACCAGCACCGGAGTTCCCTCGGCCAGCTGATCGGTGAGCAGCGCGTGATCGTCCGGCCGCAGCACCGGCAACAGCGCCTCCATGCCCTCGACGGGAATGCCTTCGGCCAGCTTGGCCAGCATGTCGATGATGCTGCCGGTGACCGTGTTCTCGGATGCGGGATGTTGCCCGGCCAGTGCGGCCGCGCGCGCCCGCACATCATCAGTGAGCAGCAATTCCCGGCAGGCGACCGCAATCAGGGTGCTGACCTCGATCTCCGGGATCGAGCGCTGGTCGGCAACCGAAAACATCCGCATCTCGGTGATCTCGTCGCCCCAGAACTCGATCCGCACCGGATGCTCGGCGGTCGGGGCGAAAACGTCCAGGATGCCGCCGCGCACGGCGAACTCTCCGCGCCGGCCGACCATGTCGACCCGGGTATAGGCGAGATCGACGAGCCGTTGGGCCACATCTTCGAATGGCGTTTCGTCGCCGACTGTGAGAGTCAGCGGTTCCTGCCGGCCGAGTTGCGGCGCCATGGGCTGCAGCAGCGAACGGACTGCCGTCACGACCACCCGAAGCGGTGGGCCCAGCCGGCCGTCGTCGGGATGGGCCAGCCGGCGCAGCACCATCATCCGGGTGCCAACGGTGTCGATGCCGGGCGAGAGCCGCTCGTGCGGCAGCGTCTCCCAGGACGGGAAAAGCGCCACCGCATCACCGAACACGCCGCGCAGTTCGGCGGCCAGGTCGTCGGCTTCCCGGCCGGTGGCGGTGACCACCAGCAACGCGCCCTGCCGCGCCAGCGCACTGGCCACGTAGAGGCGCGCGCTGGCCGGTCCGACCAGCGGCAATTGTTCGGGTCGATCGCAGGCACGCTCGATGAGGTGTTGGAAGGTCGGCGCGGTGAGCGCCAAGTCGACGAGCCCCGCGATCGGGGTATCTGGGCAAGCAGTCCCCGGTGCGGTCATGGTGTGCACCATTCTAGGGCTCGGCCGTTTGGCGGCCTGACGTTGCTGGACATGCCGCCCTCGACCAGTGGCGGCCTGCCCGACGTCAGGCCGCCACGTCTCGCCGGTAGCCGCCGGGTGACCAAGACGCCCCGCCGCGCGCGGGTGAGACGCCGCTCACCAGCGCCGCGCCTACCAGGGCATGGTGGTCCAGGAGTAGAAGGCTCCGGCGCCGACGTCGTGAACGCCGTAGGAGTCCCAGTAGTAGTCGTGGCAGACGCTCCCGTCCCAAGGGATCGGCCGACCGGCCGGGTTGGGGTCGCCTGGACACCAGGTCGTGCATGCCTGTAGGGGAGGGCAGTTTCCTTGATCGGCGTGCGCCGGCGGGGACAACATCAACCCGACGGGCAGCAGCAGTGTGATCGCAAGGCCGGCGAAGGCGTTAGACAGCGCTTTGAGCAGGGATCGCATAGTGACCCTTTCGTCGACTGTATGAATGATTCGTCAACGAGTGAACACCCCGCAAGCGCCTACCGATCCCAAATTACTCATCCCGTAGCTGCGGATCGGCTTCCAGGTGGGTCAGACCGTTCCACATCAGATTGACCAGATGTGCGGCGACCACTTCCTTCTTGGGCTCCCGAGTGTCCAGCCACCACTGCGCCGTCATCGACACCGAACCGACCAACGCCTGGGCGTACAGCGGCGCCAGGTCGGGGTCCAATCCGCGGCGGGAGAAGTCACCGGCCAGGATGGAACTGACCTGGCTGACGGCGTCGTTGAGCAGGCTGGAATAGGTGCCCGAGCTGATCGCGGCGGGCGAGTCGCGGATCATGATGCGGAAGCCGTCGGTTCGTTCTTCAACATAGGTGAGCAACGCAAGCGCGACTCGCTCTACCCGCACCCGGGACCGGTTATTGGTCAGCGACGACGTGATGCCGTCCAGCAGCGCCGACATCTCCCGGTCCACCACTACCGCGTACAAACCCTCCTTGCCGCCGAAGTGCTCGTATACGACGGGCTTGGACACGTTGGCGCGCTGGGCGATCTCTTCGATCGAGGTGCCCTCGTAGCCGCGTTCCGCGAACAGCGATCGGGCTATGCCGATGAGTTGGCGCCGGCGCTCGCTACCGGTCATCCGGGCGCGCGGCGTACGCGCTTCCTTATCCGGGCCCTTATCCGGTTCAGCCACGTGCTCAGGGTAACGGGGTCTGGCGAGTCTGCGCGGGTGGCTTTGCGTGTGCGTACACGTCGGTGAACCCGCGATCTGGCCACAGTGAGTGCACAGTCAAAGCAGTAGACACACGCTCAACGCGGCCGGCACCGTCGGCAGACTAAAGTCTCATGGGCGGCGCTCGATTTTCATCCGGGCAGCCGTTGATGAACGATCCGTCGTGGTGTAATCGGCAGCACCTCTGATTTTGGTTCAGATAGTTCAGGTTCGAGTCCTGGCGACGGAGCTTCAATCAAGCTTCGAAGGCGCGTATTTTTGCCCCCAGCGTCCCCGAAATGTCACTCTTGACGGCGTGTCGGCGTACAAACGCGGGCGCTCGGCGCGGCGACTCTTGGCAAAATGTGAGGAGAGTTGATGACGTTTCGTGGTGACACCGCGGTCCTGGTCCTGGCGGCCGGGCCCGGCACCCGGATGCGATCAGACACCCCCAAAGTGCTGCATGCCCTCGGCGGGCGCAGCATGCTGTCGCACTCCCTGCACGCGATGACCAAGCTCGCACCCCAGCATCTGGTCGTGGTGTTGGGCCACGACCACCAGCGCATCTCACCCCTGGTCGCCGAACTGGCCGACAACCTGGGCCGCACCATCGACGTCGCGTTGCAGGATCAACCGCTGGGAACCGGGCATGCGGTGTTGTGCGGACTGTCCGCATTACCCGAGGATTACGCCGGCATCGTCGTCGTCGCCGCGGGCGACACTCCGCTGCTGGACGCCGACACTCTGGCCGACCTGATCGCTACGCACAGCTCCGCCGGCCACGGTCAGGGTGCGGCCGTCACCGTGCTCACTACCACCCTGGATGATCCGCACGGCTACGGTCGCATCCTGCGCACTCAGGACAACGAAGTGATGGCGATCGTCGAGCAGACCGACGCGACGCCCTCGCAGCGCGAGATCCGCGAGGTCAACACCGGTGTCTACGCTTTCGACATTGCCGCCCTGCGCTCCGCGTTGAGCCGGCTTAGCTCCAACAACGCCCAGCGGGAGCTCTATCTCACCGACGCCATCGCGATCCTGCGCAGCGACGGCCGTACCGTCAGCGCCCGCCATATCGACGACAGCGCCGTGGTCGCCGGCGTCAACAACCGGGTCCAGCTCGCCGAGCTGGGCGCGGAACTCAACCGCCGGATCGTGGCCGCGCACCAATTGGCAGGCGTCACAGTTGTCGATCCGGCGACCACCTGGATCGATGTTGACGTGACCATCGGCCGCGACACCGTCATCCACCCGGGCACCCAGTTGCACGGCAACACCCAGATCGGGTCCCACTGCGCGGTCGGGCCCGACACCACACTGACCGACGTGAGCGTCGGCAACAACGCCACCGTCTGCCGCACTCACGGCACCTCGGCGACGATCGGCGACGGTGCCGCCGTCGGCCCCTTCACGTTCCTGCGGCCCGGAACCGTGCTGGGCGCCGAAGGCAAGCTCGGCGCCTTCGTCGAGACCAAGAACGCGACGATCGGCACCGGAACCAAGGTGCCGCACCTGACCTATGTCGGGGACGCCGACATCGGCGAACACAGCAACATCGGCGCGTCCAGCGTGTTCGTCAACTACGACGGCACCACCAAGAGCCGCACCACTATCGGCTCGCACGTGCGCACCGGCTCAGACACCATGTTCGTCGCCCCGGTAACCGTTGGCGACGGCGCCTACACCGGCGCCGGGACCGTGGTGCGCGACGACGTCCCCCCGGGGGCGCTGGCCGTGTCGGCGGGTCCGCAACGCAATATCGAAAATTGGGTGCAGCGCAAGCGACCCGGCACCGCAGCCGCCAAGGCCGCGCAGCAGGCGTCCGAACCGGACCAGACACCGTGACGCCACTTCCCGGTAACCCCGGCGCACAATCAGACCCTTCGCTACGTACGATGGGGCGTTCCGTTTTCTAGTGACACGAGGGCAGCCCGGTGAGCCACGACTGGACCGATAACCGCAAGAATCTCATGCTCTTCAGCGGCCGTGCCCACCCCGAGCTGGCCGAGCAGGTAGCCAAAGAACTCGACGTCCACGTCACCGCGCAGACGGCGCGGGACTTCGCGAACGGCGAGATCTTCGTGCGTTTCCAGGAGTCGGTCCGGGGCTGCGACGCATTCGTGCTGCAGTCGTGTCCGATGCCAGTCAACCAGTGGCTGATGGAACAGCTGATCATGATCGACGCGCTCAAGCGCGGCAGCGCCAAGCGTATTACCGCAGTCATGCCGTTCTATCCGTACGCCCGGCAGGACAAGAAGCACCGCGGCCGCGAACCGATCTCCGCGCGCCTGGTGGCCGACCTACTCAAAACCGCCGGCGCCGACCGGATCGTGACCGTCGACCTGCACACCGATCAGATCCAAGGTTTTTTCGACGGACCCGTAGACCACATGCGCGGACAGAATCTGTTGACCGGCTACATCCGGGATAACTACCCCGATGGCAACATGGTCGTCGTCTCCCCCGACTCCGGCCGGGTCCGCATCGCCGAGAAGTGGGCCGACGCGCTGGGCGGCGTGCCGCTGGCCTTCATCCACAAGACCCGCGACCCGCGCGTGCCCAACCAGGTGGTGTCCAACCGGGTGGTCGGTGAGGTGCAGGGGCGCACCTGTGTGTTGATCGACGACATGATCGACACCGGCGGGACGATCGCCGGCGCGGTCAAGCTGTTGCACAACGACGGCGCCAAGGACGTGATCATCGCGGCCACCCACGGCGTGCTGTCCGAACCGGCAGCCGAGCGCTTGGCGGGCTGCGGCGCGCGCGAGGTGATCGTGACCAACACCCTGCCGATCGGTGAGGACAAGCGGTTCCCGCAGCTCACCGTGCTGTCCATTGCGCCGCTGCTGGCCAGCACCATCCGTGCGGTCTTCGAAAACGGCTCAGTCACGGGACTGTTCGACGGAGACGCCTAGATGACGGGTAAGGGCGACAACACCGTCATCTATCACAACCCCAAGTGCAGCACCTCACGCAAGACGCTGGAGTTGTTGCGCGATAACGGCATTGAGCCCGAGGTAGTCCAGTATCTGAAGACACCGCCGTTCCGGGACGAGCTGGTGCGCATGATCCGCGACGCCGGCATCGAGGTACGTGCGGCGGTACGCAAACGCGAATCGCTCTACGCCGAACTCGACCTCGCCGACGCCGGCGATGACGAGCTGCTCGACGCCATGGCCGCACACCCCATTCTGATCGAACGGCCGTTCGTAGTCACCCCGAACGGCACCCGGCTGGCACGGCCAATCGACGCGGTGCGCGAGATCCTGTGACGGTCAAGGCGATACGCGGGTACGCGGCGGCCGCCGCGGTAGCCGCGCTAACGTTGTCAACCGCCGGCTGCGGCCCGAAGACCGCTGACTACCAGTCGATCTGGACGACATCGTCAACGACCAGCAGCTCACCGACTCCCACCGAGCCTCCGGTTCCGCTGTCGAAGTATCTGGAAGGCGAAGGCGTGCTGGGCAATCCGGTGCTACCGGGCGACCTGACCGACCTCGTCGTATCCATCCCGACACCGCCAGGCTGGAAACCACGCGCAGTGGATCCGAAGAGCTCTCCGAAAGCGGTGATGATCTCCAAAGGCGACAGCTACCCAGCGGCAATGCTGGTGGTTTTCAAACTGCGCGGCGAATTCAATCCCGCCGAGGCAATCAAGCACGCCAACACCGACCTGCCCGACAGTTTCCACCAGTTAGACGCCTCGACCGCCGACTACAACGGCTTTCCCTCGTCGATGGTCCAGGGCACCTATGAACTCAAGGGCGCACGCATGCGCAGTTGGAACCGGGTGGTACTGCCCACCGGCGCGGCGCCGGACAATCAGCGATACCTGGTACAGCTGATCATCACCAGCCTGGCCGAACAAGCCGTCTCGGAAAGCAACGACGTCGAAGCGATCATCCGGGGATTCGTGGTCGCCAAGAAATAGGTGGGCGCGTTGCTGGGCCAGGACGCGGCCCGGCGAGATTGCCGCCAGGGTCGTGATTGGGCGCGAATTCACAGCCCCCGCTGCAATCTCGGCGGCCGATCAGGCGATGCCAGGCCCGGGACGCCCTTCAGGGCGTCGGCGTCAAGACAATCACTGGTATCGGCCGCGATGTTTTCTTCTGGTACTCGACATAGCGGTTGGCGTTGTTCTTGTTGACGAGTTTCCACAGTCGCGCGTAGTCGAGACTATCGGGTAGCACCGGCCGGGCCGTCACGGCGAACCGCCGTGCACCGACCCGGATCTCGATGTCCGGATTGGCCTTCAGGTTGTGGTACCAGCCAGGCGATCTGGGGTCGCCACCCTTGGAAGCCACCACGAGATAGTCATCGCCGTCCCTTGCGTAGGACAGCGTTGTGGTGCGGGGTTGACCCGTCTTGGCCCCCACGGTGTGGAGTAGCAGGCTGGGTGGCATGCCTGGCATCCGATGCCCGATCCGGCCGTTCGTCGCTTGATAGACCTTGTCGTGCACACGAAGGAACGCGAATACTGCCTGCTCGGTCAGCGATGTCATTGCCTCAGTCTTGCGGAGTCACGTCACGATGCGCCAGGGCTTGCTCGGCCGGCCTCTTGGACCAGCTGTACGCGGGGGGCGATCCCGAGCTTGGCGTAGATGTGCGTGAGGTGACTCTGCACAGTGCGCGGCGAGACGAAAAGCCGGAGGAGGTCTCTGTGCCACCACGATGCGCATCCCGTTGTCAGGAGCCGCCATCCCGCACCCGCCGAGCACACGAGCGATGAACGCGGTGTCGCCTGCACAGCGACTGGTCGCCCGCTGCAGCGGCTGGTGTGACGGATGTGACAGCTAGCCGACCAAGATTTTCGCCGCAACCCACGCATGCGCTAACCTGACCGGGCGTCACGGCGAGGGTGGCTGGTCAGAAACCAGCACCGTTATCGACGGAGACCGACATTCTGTCGCGATTCCTGGCCGTGCCCTACACACAGGAGCGACATATGGCCAAATCCACCGTCAACAAGTTGAGCGCCACGGTGCGCACCGAGACCGGCAAGGGCGCGTCCCGCCGCGCACGACGCGACGGCAAGATTCCCGCCGTCATCTACGGGCACGGCGCTGAACCGCAGCACGTCGAGCTGTCCGGGCACGACTTCGCGGCAGTGCTGCGCCACTCGGGCACCAATGCGGTGCTGACTCTGGACATCGCCGGCAAGGAACAGCTTGCCCTGACCAAAGCCCTCGACATTCACCCCATCCGCCGCAGCATCCAGCACGCCGATCTGTTGGTCGTGCGGCGCGGCGAAAAGGTCACCGTCGAGGTCACCGTCATCGTCGAGGGTGAGGCCGGCCCCGACACACTGGTTACCCAGGAAACCAACGCGATCGAGATCGAGGCCGAGGCCCTGTCGATTCCCGAGCAGTTGACGGTGTCTGTGGAGGGCGCTGCAGCCGGCACCCAGTTCACCGCCGGCCAGATCGAGCTGCCCCGCGGCGTCACCCTGGTCTCCGACCCGGAGCTGCTGGTAGCCAACGTGGTGCAGTCGCCGACCGCCGAAGACCTTGCCGAAGAGGGCGCAGGCGAGGAAGGCGAAGCCGCAGAAGTGGGCGAAGCCGGCGGCGAGGAGACCACCGAGGCCCAAGCAGCCGAAGCAAAGTCCGAGTAGCGCGACATGGCCGAACCGCTTCTGGTGGTCGGCCTGGGCAATCCGGGCGAGAACTACGCCCGGACCCGGCACAACCTCGGGTTCCTGGTTGCCGACCTGCTGGCCGCCCGGCTGGGAGCAAAATTCAAGGCGCACAAGCGATCCGGCGCCGAGATCAGCACCGGCCGGTTGGCGGGCCGTTCGGTGGTACTGGCCAAGCCGCGCTGCTACATGAACGAGTCGGGTCGGCAGGTGGGGCCACTGGCCAAGTTCTATTCGGTGCCGCCGGCCGACATCATTATCGTTCACGACGAGCTGGATCTGGAGTTCGGTCGTATCCGGCTCAAGCTGGGCGGCGGCGAAGGTGGGCACAACGGGGTGCGCTCCGTGGCTGCCGCATTGGGCACCAAGGACTTTCAGCGGGTGCGGATCGGGATCGGCCGTCCACCCGGGCGCAAAGACCCGGCGGCATTCGTGCTGGAACCCTTCAGTGCCAGCGAGCGCGCCGAGGTCCCGACGATCTGCGAACAGGCGGCCGATGCCACCGAATTGCTCATCGAACTAGGCCTAGAGCCCGCACAAAACCGTGTTCACGCGTGGTAGGCCGTCGAATACGTCAACTACAGGGTCCGGCAACTCGGCTCCGGAGAATGGGACACCAGCTGTGGACCGGATGCCCGTTGTTGGCAACCGCCATACTGCTCGCGACAACAGCGTGTGCGCCACCCGCAAGCCCACCGCCATCCCCGCCCATCGATCTCTGCTCGACACTGCGGGTGGCTGATGTTCAGACCACCTACCGCACCTTGACACCCCCGATGTGGGAGACAAAGCGCCTCGACGACTCAAAATTCCACAAGGCGGGTATGGCGTCGTGTCACTACGCTCCGAAGGACGACCTCGGTGGTGTCGTGCTGAGCGTCCCGATCGGCGGGCCGGTTCCCGAAGTCGCAGTGCTCGTAGGTGGCAGACGCGCCCGAAACAGCCAGGACGTCACAGTCGATTCCGACAACGCGTTCTTTGTGCGTTCGGAGTCGGAGTCGGCGATTGCCGTGGATCACGGCTCGACGCAGTTCGTGCTCACCTGGACGCCACTGCTGGGGGCACCCAACGAAATGGCCACCCAGCAACAGGTCATCATCCTGGCCAGGACCGTCGCCGCGAAGCTACCGACGGAATTCGTTCTACCGCAACAGGATATCGCCCCGGATTGCGTCGATGCGCAGACCATCGAACACATCGTCGGCGGCCAAGTGGCAATGGCGCGCGGCAGCGCCAACAAGGACACCCTGAATTGCCACTACCTGGGCCCCACCGGCATTCTTAGGGCGACCGCCACCCGGGAAGCGGACCGATTCGTCAATGACAAGATTCGAATCCTGCGCGGCAGCCCGCGCAACCTCGTCGACCCCCCGGTCGACGACGACGCCGCCCTGTCGGTACTCAGTCGCAGCAGCATGTACCTCGAGGGCTACCTGGCCGGTTGCTGCTCCCTGAAATTCGAACACCGGGCCGTCAACGACGCAACCGACTACAGCAGCGAATTCGATGCGGCCCAACGCCGATTCGTCACCAGCTTCATCGCGGCGGCACGCAACTGGTCGCGCCGGCCCTGACGAACTCCAGCCGAGCCCGTTTACTGCTTCCCGGCCGCCGCGTCGACGGTCGAGCGGACCATCTCCGATATCTTCTTTCCGGCATCGCCAAGGGCCGGATCGACAACGGTGAACTCCGGCGCTGGATCGAAGTAGCTGATGAAGGCCGGACCACCGCGGTCGTTTGCCCACACATGTACCTGCACTGGAACCACCGCGCCGATCGCCTGGGTGGCGCCGAAAAGTGTCTTGCCGATCTGCGGATCGCCCAGGAAGAAACTGTGCGCTCGCTGCGATTGCACCCCGACCGCCTTTAACCTGGTTTCTTCGTTCAGGTCACCGAGGATGACCATGCCGTGTTTGTCAGCGGCATCATGCAAAGCGCCGATCGTCGCCTCGAACTCGCCGTTCGCAGCGACCGTGACGAACCGGGTGTCGACCGCGGTTGCCGTCACCGGACCACCGGCGGCCCCTTCGGCAATCGTTCGCATTGCTTGGGATATCTGCTGCCCGGCGTCGCTGAGCCCGGGATCGACGGCGGTGAACTCCGGCGCCGGATCGAAATAACTGATGTGGGCCGGACCGTCGGAGTCGGCCCAGACCTGCATTCGTACCGGAACCACCGCCCCGATTGCTTTGGTGGCATCGAAAAACGTCTTACCAAGCTGCGGGTTACCCACGAAAAAAGCATGCGCACCGGGCAGTCGCAGCCCGTTCGCTGCCAACTCGGCGTCCTGGTTTACTTCACCGACGATCATCATCCCGTGGTCAGCGACTGCCTTGTTCAATGCAGCGACCGTGGCCTCGAAACCTTGGTTGGCGGCGTAGCTCAAGTACTTCGTCGAAACGTTGCGCGACCCTTCGGCGGGTCCGGAACTCGTCGGTGCGCTAGCAGGCCCCATGCTGCGGCCGTCTTGACAACCTGCCAGTGTCAGCGCAAGGACAGAAACGCCGATAACGACTTGCGCCAATACCGCTCGTGACATCAAGAACATCGGTGGTACTCCGCTCGGTTTCGACGGGTGACGGCCGTGAAGGCCCCTATGAGAATCCACCATGGGTGGCGTGATTCTCAATAGCGGACTGTCATTCACCGAAAAGGAATGCGCCTCGGCGCGAAAAGGTGACCGTCCCCCTGCAGCGGGACTCAGGTGACCAGCGTGACGGAGTTCGACCGACGCAGCTTGCCGGACGGCGTCTTCGGAATGGTTCCGGGACCGAGGACCACGACGTTACGGGGCCGGACGTCGACCTCCTTGACGACCTCGTGCGCGACCTGGTGCTCGATGCGGCGAACCTCAGCCGGGTCCTCGAAGGCGTTCGATTCGACGGCGACGGCGAACGATTCGCGGGAGTGCCCGGCATCCAAACGAACCGCCACCGCACAGCCCGGACGGACACCGTCGACGCGACCCGCGGCCCGCTCGATGTCGGTCGGGTAGATATTGCGGCCGGCCATGATGATGACGTCCTTGACGCGGCCACACACTACGACGTGGCCGTCGTCGGTGAGGTAGCCCAGGTCGCCGGTGTCGTACCAGCCGTGCTCGTCCTGGGCAGGGATGAAACCGCCCATCGTGAGGTAGCCGGGCGTCAGCGACTCACCGCGCAGCTCGATAACCCCGACTCCGCGAGCCGGCATCACATTGCCGTTCTCGTCGACGACGCGAGCTTCAAGGTCTTGCAGCAGCGGCCCCAGCGTGGCCAGCCGGCGGGTGTTGCCCTTGGTCGCCGGGACGGCACGACGCAGTGCGGCCATCAGATCGGCGTCGACCTCATCGACGACCAGACCCGAGTTGCACTTGGAGAAGGACACGGCCAGCGTGGTCTCGGCCATGCCGTAGGCCGGCAGGATCGCCGACGACCGGAGGCCGAACGGCTTGCCCGCATCGAGGAGGTCCTCGACATCGGCGGGTTCGACGGGCTCGGCACCGGACAGCGCGAAGCGCAGCGTCGACAGGTCGAAATCGCCCGGCTTGGCGTTGCGGCGCAACCGCTTGGCCAGCAGCGCGTAAGCAAAGTTGGGCGCCGCGGTCATGGTGCCCTGGTACTTATCGATGAGTTTGGCCCACAGCAGCGTGTCGCGCAGGAAGTCCATCGGCGTCACCTTCACCAGCTCGGCGCCGAAGAACATCGGGATGGTGAGGAATCCGACCATCCCCATGTCGTGGAAGCAAGGCAGCCAGCTGACCATGACGTCTTTGTCGACGTCGTATTCGGCGCCGATGAACATCGCCTCGGCGTTTGAATAGATGTTGCGGTGGGTGATCTGAACCGCTTTCGGGGACCCGGTTGATCCGGACGTCAATTGCATGAGGGCCAGGTCGTCCTCACCGACCTCGATCGGGTCAATCGGGTCCGACGCCAGCAGATCGGCGACGGTGAGAACCCTGATGCCCTTCTCCTCCAGCACCGGGATGGCCACCGTGAACGGCTCCGAGACAATGACGGCCTTGGCCTCGATCATGCCGATCACGGTCATCGTGTCTTCAGCCCACACGGCCAGATCGGTGCGCGGGGTGGGCTGGTGCAGCATCGTCAGGCTTGCTCCGCGCATCCACAGGCCTTGCGCCGTCGGGGCGATCTCCACCGGGAATCCGGCGAGAACGCCGACGGCGTCGCCGAGGCCGACGCCCGCAGCGGCCAGGCCGCCCGCGATGCACCGTGCGCGCTCGTGCACCTCCCCCCAGGTGTGACGGACAGGTTCGTGGGGTTCACCAGTGACCATGCCCGTCGTAGCCGAGCGGGCATTGCGAAACATCTTGTCGGTAAACCTGCTCACGCAAACCTCCTCGGCTCCAGCACTATCCCCAAGGTCCGAGCTTTCATGTTGCACTTGCCACATCACGCTTGTAGGCAGGCGCGCGCACACGTTGGGGAGCGCTTAGGTCTCGATTCGGCGGCGAGGTGCGGTCCCGGCTGCAGGCGCAGTCAGGCTGCCGCTACTCGCCACCGCGGCTTATCTTAAGCAACTCTTAAGTAACTGCCAAACGGTTACGAGATTTGAGTTTCATGTCACAGCCCCGTTAACGCGACACGCTTCACTTGTTGGGGGTTGCAGGCGCAGGTATCACGCGGGCACCGGGCACCGGCCCGCTGGCGACGCGAACGGTGCGGCACACCCCCGCCCCGGACAGCTGGGCGCCGACATCGACAGCGGAGTCCGCCGAGTCGCACAGGAATGCGCACGTCGGCCCCGAGCCGGATACGACGCCAGCCAGCGCGCCCGCCTCCACTCCCGCGCGCAGTGCCCGTCGCAGCGCCGGGTCCAGGCTCACCGCGGCCGCCTGCATCTCGTTGCCGAGCAGTGGCGCCAGCTGCTCCGGTTCGCCGGCTGCCAGGGCGGCCAACACCGGCCCGGGCTCGTCGAGGCGGGGTGGATCGCCGACGTCGCGGAGCCGGTCCAGTTCGGCGTATACCGCCGGTGTCAGCAATCCGCTGTCGGCGAAAGCCAGCACCCAGTGGAAGGTGTTGCGAGACAACACCGTCGCCAATTCCTCGCCGCGGCCAGTGCCCAGCGCGGTACCGCCGTGCAGCGCGAACGGCACGTCACTGCCCAGCTGGGCGGCCAGCAGCCGTAGGTCACGGCGGGGCAGATTGAGTTCCCACAGCGAGTTCATCGCCACCAGCACCGCGGCCGCATCGGCGCTGCCGCCCGCCATCCCGCCGGCAAGCGGGATCGATTTGTCGATCAGGATCGACACGTCGGGTGCGCGGCCCACGTGATCGGCCATCAGCTCCGCAGCCCGCCAGGCGAGGTTGCGTTCGTCGGTGGGCAGCGTGTCGGCACCCTCGCCGACGTGCTGGAGGGAGAGCACATCGGCATTGCGGACCGTCACCTCGTCGAACAGCGAGACGGCGTGAAACACCGTCGTCAGCTCGTGGTAGCCGTCCTCGCGGCGATCACCGACGGCCAGATAGAGGTTGACCTTGCCCGGCACCCGAACGGTGATCGATCCGGTGGGCACCCAGAGCTCCGCGGTGTTGCCGTCAGATGCTGACACCGCAGCAGACTATCGCTGCCACCAGCGAACCACACGCGGCGCACCGCGAGTGCCGTCCATCCGCGTCGCTCTCAGCAGGTGGACGCCGACGCCGCATCCGTACCCAGGTCCCGGCCTCCGGAACGCTGCAACAGCCGAACAAAGTCCTCGATGGATAGCGTCTCGCCGCGACGGGCGGGGTCAATGCTGGCCGCCAGCAGGCGGTTGGCTGACTCATTCCCCGATCCGGCCCACTCCACAAACGCGTTGCGCAACGTCTTGCGCCGCTGCGCGAACGCGATGTCGACCAGCTCGAAGACCCGCTTCCGGAACGCTGCGTCGGTGGGCCACGGCGATGTCTCGTAGCGATCGATGCGCACCAGCCCGGAGTACACGCGCGGTATCGGCCAGAACACCGTCGGCGACACGGTGCCGCACCGTCGTACCCGACCGTAATAGCGCATCTTGACGCTGGGCACGCCGTATTCCTTGCCGCCCGGCTCGGCGGCCAGCCGTTCGGCGACCTCGGCCTGCACCATCACCGTTACGGTGCGGATGGAGGGAAATTCAGCGAGCAGATGCAACAGCGCGGGAACCGCGACGTTGTAGGGCAGGTTGGCCACCACCGCGGTCGGCGCACGGGGCAAGTCCTGGGCCAGGTCTTCGAGGCGCAGGGACAGCACGTCGCGATGGAGCACGGTGAGCCGCTGGGCTTCGCTAGTGGAGTGTTCGGCCACCGTCTGCGGCAGCCGGGCGGCCAGCACCGGGTCGATCTCCACGGCAACCACGGTCGCGCCGCGGTCAAGCAGCGCCAACGTCAACGACCCCAATCCCGGGCCGACCTCCAGAACGACGTCGGACTTACTTACCCCGGACGCCGCGACTATCCGACGTACCGTATTGGCGTCGTGAACAAAGTTCTGTCCGAAGGACTTTCGCGGCCGAAAATCAAGCTCCTTGGCTAACCGGCGGATGTCGGTGCGCCCAAGCAGCCGGATCGTCAGCGCGCACCCACTCGTCCACTGCACACGGGCCAGGCGCCCCAGCCCTGGCGCTGCCGGGTCACTTCTGCGATCGCGATCTGCTCCTCGCGGGTCGCCATGTCCGCGCGGGGCGCATACCGCAGTCCGCCGTTCGCCTCCCAGGTGCCCTGGTCGAACTGCACGCCGCCGAAGAACCCGTTGCCGGTGTTGATCGCCCAGTTTCCACCTGCTTCGCAGCCGGCGAGCGAGTCCCAGATGGTTCCGTCACTGACGGGCGGTACCTCGGTGCCCGGTTTGGCGCCGATGCGCAGCACTGCTTCGCGGGCCGGAGCCACCACCACGTTGGCGATCGGCAGGCGACCGGTCTCGACGCCGTTCACTTCGGCCACCGAGAACGTCACGTCTTGCATGCCGGGGCTTCCCGGATCTTCGACGACCAGGCGGCTCATGTTCATCTCCGGGTCCTCGATGCGGCGCGCCGGCGGCGGGAGCGGTATCCGCTCGGTGACCCGTTCGATGCGGTTACGAGTGACCTGGATCTGCATGCCGTCGGTAATCGGTGTCGTCGGGGCGGGAATCACCTGGTCGCTGTCCTGCAGCGGGGCGCCCGCGGCACTCAGTAGTCCAGCGACGTTCGGCGCTGGCAGGTGCACCGTGCGGATCATGCCGCCGTCGTCGATCTGAACCGTCTTGGCGCTGACGACCGGCAGGGCCATGCCCGACAGCGGTACCCGGCTGGCCCGGGAAGCGGCGGCGGGCGCGGTGTCGGTCATGGCCAGCTGCGCCAGCGCCTCATCCACGGTCGACGCCGTGGTCCACACTTGCCGGGAATTCTGGCCGTCCAACGTGATCTCCAACGGCCGGCTACGCCGCAGCACGATGGTGGCCGAGTCGCCGACGGTGACATTACCGGCTGGGTACAGGTCATCGCGCTGTTCGACGGTGAACCCGTTCTCTTGGACGATATCGATCACCCGCGACTTCATTGTCTGCACTCGGATCGAGGCGCCATCGACGGTCAGCGTGACGGTCTTGGAAGCGGAGACGGCGTATCCGCCGGCGAACGTCAGCGCCAGCAACAGGGCCCCGACCAGCAGGCGCAACGTAGGCGATTCAGTTTGATGAAGTCTAGTAAGCAGTTTCAATGTGTATCCCGTTGTATCCCGACCTTGTACCAACCGTAAGCAGCAACAACTCCACGACGAGCTACCGACCATATCCAGCTGAAATAACAAATGGGCCGATAGGCCCACCCGTTCGATCACAAGACGGTAACGAACCGGCCACTGCAGAGCAACTTCTGCGGCAAATCTCGGGCGGTTCAGGGGTTATGTCGCCAGGGAATGGTCCAGGCGGTAGGCGCGACGAGCATTGCTGGTAGTTATTTCCGCCAGGTCCTCTGGCCGGCGATTCAACAGCTCAGCGAGGGCGCGGACGGTGTAGGGCAGACAGTACGGTTCGTTCGCTGCGCCGCGGAACGGGTGCGGGGTGAGAAATGGTGCGTCAGTTTCCACCAAGAGTTGGTCGATCGGTATCAGTGGAACGGCTTCGCGCAGGTCGCGGGCGTTGCGGAAGCTCACTGTCCCGGACAGGCTCAGCAACCATCCCGCCGCCGAACACGTGCGAGCCATCTCACTGCCCGACGAGAAACAGTGGAAGATCACCGTCTCGGGCGCGCCCTCCCCTC
>JALHRH010000010.1:36822-39996 GCA_022841565.1 Mycobacterium sp.
CATGGTCGGCCTCACGGTTGTGAATCATCAGCGGCTTGCCGGTCCGCTTGGCCAGGTCGATATGCCAGGCGAACGCCTCGCGTTGCACGTCCGGCTGGGCACAGCCGTCCAGCCGGCCCGGCCAGTACATGTCCATGCCCGTCTCGCCGACAGCCACCACGCGGGGATGAGCCGCCAACTCCTCGATTTCGGCCCGCGCGGTCTCGGTCAGCGCGTCCGTCCGCGTCGGGTGCAGCGCCACCGCCCCGTATACCCGCGAGTCCCATTCGATAGCCCGCGTGACCCAACGCGCGGAGTCCAGGTCATCGGCGATGGTTACCACCGCGGCCACGCCGACGGCCGCCGCACGGTCGACGAGGGCCCGCACTCCCGCCTCGTCGTAAACCCCGCACGCGTCGAGATGGGTGTGGGCGTCGATCAACGGCGAAAGCGGCTCCGGCGCGGGCGGTACTTCTCGGTTGGCGCTCACCCGCCCACGATATGTGCACACACGAGCGGCGGCGGGACCCGATTAGGGTGGAGTCCCGATGAAGCAGCATCAGCACGAGCAGAAGCCGTACTACGTCACCACCGCGATCGCCTATCCCAATGGCGCGCCGCACATGGGTCACGCGTACGAATACATCGCCACCGACGCGATAGCCCGCTTCAAGCGCCTCGACGGCTTCGACGTGCGTTTCCTGACCGGAACCGATGAGCACGGCCTCAAGGTCGCCCAAGCCGCCGCGGCTGCCGGCGTGCCGACCGCGCAGCTGGCCCGCAGCAACTCGGACGTGTTCCAGCGCATGCAGGAGAAACTCAACATCTCCTTCGACCGGTTCATCCGTACCACCGACCCCGACCACCACGCGGCATCGGAGGAGATTTGGCGGCGCATGGAGGCGGCCGGCGACATCTATCTCGACAACTACGCCGGCTGGTATTCCGTGCGAGACGAGCGGTTCTTCGTCGAATCGGAAACTCAGCTGCTCGAGGACGGCAGCCGGATCGCGGTCGAGACCGGCACCCCGGTGACCTGGACCGAGGAACAGACGTATTTCTTCCGGCTGTCGGCGTACGCCGACAAACTGCTGGCCCATTACCACGCCAACCCCGACTTCATCGCTCCAGAGACGCGCCGTAACGAAGTGATCAGCTTCGTCTCTGGCGGGCTGGACAACCTGTCGATCTCGCGCACCTCGTTCGACTGGGGCGTGCAGGTTCCCGAGCATCCCGACCACATCATGTACGTCTGGGTCGACGCGCTGACCAATTACCTGACCGGGGCCGGCTTCCCCGACACCGATTCGGAGTTGTTCGGCCGATACTGGCCCGCGGACCTGCACATGATCGGTAAGGACATCATCAGATTCCACGCCGTGTACTGGCCGGCGTTTCTGATGTCAGCCGGAATCGATCTGCCGAGAAGGGTTTTCGCGCACGGCTTCCTGCACAACCGGGGCGAGAAGATGAGTAAGTCGGTGGGCAATATCGTCGACCCGGTGGCGCTGGTCGACACCTTCGGGGTGGACCAGGTTCGTTATTTCCTGTTGCGGGAGATACCTTTTGGGCAGGACGGCAGCTACAGCGACGAATCGATCATCTCGCGGACCAACACCGACCTGGCCAACGAACTCGGGAACCTGGCCCAGCGGTCGTTGTCGATGGTGGCCAAGAACCTGGGCGCGGTGCTGCCCAACCCGGGCGAGTTCACGGCGGCAGACGCCGAGTTATTGGCGACGGCCGACGGCCTGTTGGATCGGGTTCGCGTCTATTTCGATTCACAGGCAATGCATTTGGCGCTCGAGGCGATTTGGCTGATGCTCGGCGATGCGAACAAGTACTTCTCCGCGCAACAGCCATGGGTGCTGCGCAAGAGCGATGCGGAGGCTGACCAGGACCGGTTCCGGACCACGCTTTATGTCACCTGCGAGGTGGTCCGCATCGCGGCGCTGTTGGTCAGCCCCGTCATGCCGGAATCAGCGGGTAAGTTGCTGGACCTGCTCGGCCAAACCGATGAGCAACGGACATTCGCCGCCGCAGGGGCGCGGCTGGCGCCCGGAACCGTGTTGCCGTCGCCGTCCGGAGTGTTCCCGCGCTATCAGGTACCCGAAGCCGAGTGAGCGGAACGAGGTGACGGGAACGAGGCGAGCATCCCACCCCGAAGCCGAGTGAGCGGAACGAAGTGACGGGAACGAGGCGAGCATCCCACCCCGAAGCCGAGTGAGCGGAAGGAGGATCGCCCTCTTTTCAAGTCGAGGTTCGGCTTTTCAGGCCAAGGGGTGTGCGGCTAACCCTCCGCAATAGGCCATAATCGCCAAGTGGAGCGAAGACGGAATCGGCAACCCAGCCAATCCCCGATGGCCACCTTGAAGCAGTTACCTGCGCTGGTGGTGCTCGAGCGGATCCCGGTCCCCGTCCTCGCCATCGCGGATGACGGCAGCATCCTGTTCACCAACACCGCGTTCGCCCAGATGGTGGGTTGCGATCCAGACGAGGTACTGGCACTGCGGTTTCACGAGATCTTCCACCAAGCCCCGCAATCGGAATCCTCGCTGCTCTCGTTCGTGCATGCCCTGGCCAACATGGTGGTCGAGTTGGCGCACAAAGATGGCTCGGTGGTCCGGGCATTAATGAGCAGGTCGGCGGTGAGACGCGCCGACGACAAATTTGCTCTGGCCGCGTTCCAAGACTTAACCGAGCAACTGTGGGAAGAAGAGCGCTAAGCCGCGCTGGGAATGCGCGGCCACTCAACGACCCGCAACACACGATCGACACAGATCTTCGGTATCCAAAAGGCCATTGTTTGATACTTGCAGTATCATTTTTCTGGTGATCAAGACTCGCAAGGACTTGGAGTCCTACCTGGAGGCAGACTTGCATGCGCAAGGACTTGAGCGCTGGCGGCATCGCTACCGGGTCATTCACCGAGCCCCTTATTTCCAGCGCATGCTGCGCAAGACCGAGTATTGGACGAACACAGCCCGGACGCCGGCTGGCCACCTCGTTGCGGCATACCTGCGCCTGCGGCTGAAATTCCTGGGTGAGAAGCTCGGATTCGGTATTCCGCTCAACGCGTTCGGACCCGGCCTGTCCGTCGCCCACGTCGGGTGGGTGCATGTTCACCACCGGGCAGTAATCGGTGCCAACCGCCGTATCCACCAGGGGGTAACGATCGGCGAGGGCCGTCCGGGC
>JALHRH010000011.1 GCA_022841565.1 Mycobacterium sp.
CCAGGCACCGGTTCCGTCCTCGACGACCACCACCCTGGCCACCACCGACGACAACCAGCACAATGACAAAACCGGACTGTGGGGCCTGACCGGCCTGCTCGGTCTGGCCGGATTGGCGGGACTGGCGCGTCGCAAGAACAACGACGCCAACATCCCATCGGCTGCCACTCGCCGCCCGCCGGCGTAACGCACTCATCAAACGCCCTCCGTCAGCGACCTTCGCCGACGGGGGGCGTTTGACGTCTTTCGAATAGCGCGCCGGGCAACCACTTTGCGGCGTCGCCGTTTTCACCATGGCGCCGAGGTGGCCGAGCCTATCGTTTCGAACTTGCCACCCGAGCGCCCGCCCGCGCAAGTCCACGGCGACGAACCAGGGAGGTGCAGAAGTACAGGATCACCACCACCACCCAGGAGAGCAGGCTCAGCCACAGCTGGCTGCGGGTGCCCTGGTTGAACGCCATTTGCACAAGTACCGCAACGATTCCCACCGCTGTCAGGATCGACAGCACGGGGAATAGCCACATTTTCACGCGCAGCTTTTCCAGAGGTGTCCGGCGGCGCAGCAGGATCTGCGATACGGCGATCAGCAGGTAGACGAACAGGATGACGGCACCGGAAGAGTTGAGCAGAAAAAGAAATACCGTGCGGGGCGACAGCCAGGCCATCAAGACGCACAGAAAGCCGACGACCGACGAAGCCACGATGGCGATCGCAGGCACACCGCGCCGGCTGAGCCTGACCAGTTGAGCGGGTGCCTCCCCTCTGCCGGCGAGCACGAACAGCATTCGCGATGCGGTGTATAGGCCCGAGTTCAGACAGGACAGCACCGCGGTGAGCACCACCGCATTCATGATCTGATCGGCGCCGGACAGACCCATGTGCCGCAGCGCCGCCACATATGGCGAGGCACCGAGTTCCACCGAGTTCCACGGCATGATGACCACCAGCAGCAGCACCGAGCCGACGAAGAAGATGATGATGCGGGCGACCACCGACCTTGTTGCTCGCGCGATCGCCCGCGCCGGATCGCGACTCTCCGCGGCGGCGATGGTGACGACTTCGGCGCCCACCATCGAAAAGATCACCACCACAATGGCGGCGAAAACCGCCGACACACCCTTGGGGAAGAAGCCGCCATGAGACGTCAGGTTGGAGAAGTCCAGGTGGTGGCCTGGCAACAGCCCGCACACGAATGCCGTTCCCACGCCGAGGAAGATCACGATTGTCGCGACTTTGATTCCGGCGAACCAAAATTCGAATTCGCCGAAGGATGACACCGAGAATAGGTTGGTGGCCGTCATCAGCAGCATCAGACACAACGCGGACAACCACAGTGGCGCCGGAAACCAGTAGTTGAGCACCTTTCCGCCAGCGACGGCTTCGAATCCGACGACGATCACCCAGAAGTACCAATACAGCCAGCCCACCGAGAACCCGGCCCAACCGCCCAGCGCCGATGCGGCATAGTCGGCGAACGATCCAGTCGACGGATTGGCCGCCGCCATCTCGCCCAGCATCCGCATCACCAGGACGATCAGCAGGCCGCAGATCGCGTAAGTCAGGAACGCGGCCGGACCGGTTTCGGAGATCACCACCCCGGAGCCGACGAACAGTCCGGCACCGATCACGCCGCCGATGGCGATCATGCTGAGTTGCCGCTGCGAAAGTCCTTGTTTCAGTGTGGGGTTCTCCGGCCCAAGGGCCGAGTCGTTCGGCCGGTCTTCCCGCCGTCCCTGCGCGTCCCGCATCACCGGACGCTAGCAGCTGAGATCGATCCGGATCACGCCGTCGTTACGAGTGCCTTGCGATACGGCGTGGCAGGGGCGTCAAACCCGCTTCGGCGCGGCATGATTGACCATCGTGGCCGACCTGACCCGCCGCTCGGTGCTGCGTATGGGTGCCGGTGCCAGCGCCGGAGCGGCCGGCGTCTGGGCGCTGAGCGCCTTGCTCGATCCACTCACCACCCTGGCCGCACCCACGGCGCCCGCTCCCTTCGACCCGCCAACGGCGGGCAAGACGCTGCCGACCAAGCTCACCGGCTCGTTCGTCTCGGCTGCACGCGGCGGCATCAAGACCAACTGGGTGATCGCCATGCCGCCGGGTCAGACCAAGATGTTGCGGCCGGTGATTGCGCTGCACGGCAAAGACGGCGACGCGAACATGATGTTGGACTGCGGCGTGGAGGACGCGCTCGCGCAACTGGTCAGCGAGGGCAAGCCGCCGTTCGCCGTGGTGGGCGTGGACGGCGGTGCCAACAGCTACTGGCACCGGCGGTCCACCGGCGAGGATCCCGGCACCATGGTCCTCGAAGAGCTGTTGCCGATGTTGACCTCGATGGGGATGGACACCTCGAAGGTGGGGTTCATGGGCTGGTCGATGGGTGGTTACGGCGCGCTGCTGCTGGGCGCCCGGCTGGGACCGGCCCGCACCGCCGGCATCTGCGCGATCAGCCCGGCGCTGTACATGTCCTACATCGGCAGCGCCCCCGGCGCGTTCGACAGCATCGACGACTGGACCCGCAACACCGTGTTCGGTTTGCCGGTGCTCAACTCCATCCCCGTTCGGGTGGACTGCGGCATCGGCGACCGGTTCTTTTTCGCCTCAAGCCAATTCGTCAGCCAGCTGAAGTCCAAGCCAGCGGGCAGCTTTTCCCCAGGCGGCCATGACGTCGACTACTGGCGCGCGCAGCTGCCCGGTGAGCTGGCCTGGATGGCAACCTAACTCGTGAGCCAACTGGACCGCACCCCGTTCCGCCCCGACATCGAAGGCCTGCGCGCCGTCGCCGTGCTCGCCGTCGTCCTCTACCACGCGGGCATTCCCGGTATTGCCGGCGGCTTCATCGGCGTGGACGTCTTCTTCGTCATCTCCGGCTTTCTGATCACCGGGCTGCTGTGGCGCGAAGTGCAGACCACCAAAACCGTTGCGCTGGGCCGCTTCTACGCCGCCCGCGCGCGGCGCTTGTTGCCGGCCGCGGCAACTGTCGGCCTGGTGACCGCGGTCGTCGCGGCCGCGGTGCTGCCGCCGCTGCAGGCTCGACGGGTGTTCATCGACGGCATCGCCAGCATGCTCTACGTCGGCAACTATCGGTTCGCCACCCAAGACACCGACTACATGGGCTCCGATCTGCCGCCGTCGCCGTTCCAGCACTACTGGTCGCTCGGCGTGGAGGAGCAGTTCTACCTGCTGTGGCCGACCCTGATCATCGGCACGGCGTGGTTGGCCCGACGCATCGCCCACGGCAACACCCCACGCGCCGTGCCCTATGCGGTGGTGGTAGGGACGGTCGGCGCGGCATCGCTGGCGGCGGCGGTGATCTGGACCAAAATCTCGCCGCCATGGGCGTTCTTCTCGCTACCGACCCGGGCCTGGGAGCTGGCCGCCGGGGGTCTGGTGGCCCTGACAATCCCTCAGTGGAAGCGACTGCCCCTGCTACCCGCAACGGTCGCAGGGTGGGGCGGGCTGACGCTGATCCTGCTGACGTGTACCCAGCTGGGCCCCCACACGCCTTACCCCGGCACCTCGGCGCTGCTTCCGGTGCTGGGCACTGCCTTGGTGGTCGGCACCGGTTGCGTCACCGGCGGCTTGGGCGTCGGCCGGGTGCTGTGCCCACCGGCGATGCGGGCGATCGGCCGCGTGTCCTACTCGTGGTACCTGTGGCACTGGCCGGTGCTGCTGCTGCTACCGCCGCTGTTGGGCGATCCCGGCGGGCTGCCGGGCCGGCTGGCGGCCACAACGGTGTCCGCCGGGCTCGCCGTCATCACCATGCACGCCGTCGAGAACCCCGGCCGGTTCGCCGCGGCGCTGCGCCGTTCCGCACGAGCCAGCCTGGTTTTCGCGGGCGCCGCAAGTGGAGTTGCGGCATGCGCATGCGCGGTGTTGCTGACGGCGGTGCCGGCCCCGGTCGGCCATGGCGCCGCCGCCCCGCAAGCAAAGATCGTTTCGCTGCCCCCCGCGCCCGACCCTCAGCTCAGTTCGCAGGAAGCGGCGGTCCGCCAGGCGTTGACCCAAGCGCGCGAGATGCTTGCGGCGGCTGCCGGGCAGCGCGCCGTACCGGCCAATCTCAATCCCCCGCTGGCGGCGGCACCGGCTGACAAGGCGGCGGTGTTCGTCAACGGTTGCCTGCGCTCGTGGCGCGACGTGGGTCAAAGCGAATGCGCTTCGGTGGTGGGGGACACACAAACGGCTTCCCCGACAACCGTCACGCTGATCGGCGACTCACACGCGGCGATGTGGGATCCGGCCCTACAGCAGGTCGCCGAGCAGCGGCATTGGCGCCTGGAGACCATGGCCAAGGTCACCTGCCCGTTCCTCGACATCCCGATCGTCAGCCCCTACCTAGGCCGCGAGTACACCGAGTGCGAACGATGGCGCGGGGAGATCGTGAACCGGCTTGCGGCCGAGCGGCCGCGGCTGGTGGTGCTGAGCATGAGCCGCCGCTACCACGCCGACTTCGGCTTCGCCTCCTACGATCCGGCGTGGATCGACGCCCTGGCCCGGGTGGTAGCGCAGCTGCGCGCCATGGGCTCGCAGGTTCTGGTGCTCGGTCCGGTAGCCGACCCGCACTCGTCGGCGCCTACCTGCCTGTCCGCCCACCTGGACGACGCCGGGGCCTGCGCGCCGGCGCGGTCGGTTGCGGTCAACGACGACGGTATCGGCGCGGAACAACGGGTGACCACCGCGGCCGGCGGCTCCTATGCGGACCTGACCGACCTGTTCTGCACCCCGGAGCGCTGCCCGCTGATCGTCGGCGACACCCTGGTGTTCCGCGACGACAACCACGTCACCACCCAGTACGCGCAACTCCTGGCGCCCGTCATCGGGGCGGTGGCGGACCGCGCCATAACAAATGGGTGACACGACGGTGTTTTATCGCCGAATGAACCTCGCCACGACAACGAACGTGATACCAATAGAAGGGTTTTGGAGGTTTTGACATGAGTCCGATGCTGTTGGTTCTGCTTACGGCAGCCGCGCCAGTCGCCGGGCTTGGACTAGTGCAATTGCAGGCGCGCCTTGAACGTTGGGACTACGACAGGCACGCAGAAGACTGAAGCGGCGGTGGCGCAACTGAACACCTGGTGCGGCAACCGCCCCTGCCTCACCGTGATAGTTGCCACCGAATGAGTGGCGCCATCTTGTCCGCTAGGTACTCATGACCCGCGTCGTTGGGGTGCACGCCGTCCGCGCCGATCAGCTCGGGCCGGTCCACGAACCAGCGGTCGCCGATCGGGTCGACGAAGTCCGCCCCCGCCGCCCACGCGGCGCCGGCCAGCACATCCCGGATCACCAACACCGGCACCGGCACGTCTGCCGTCGGCCAAGGCGGCCCGACCACCAAGAATCTCGCGGACGGCGCAAGTCGGCGCGCCAGCGCGAAAGTGGCGTCGACGCGTTGGGCCAGCAGCACCGGATCAACGTCCAGGTCGTTGCGGGAACCGAAGAACACGACGAGCACGTCCGCGGGCTTGACCACCTTGGCGGTCAGGTCCTGAAAGATGCTGCCGTGGTCACCGGGTACCCCGTATCCGGCTCTGCCCTCGGCGGCCACGTCACTGGCGATGCGCAGGCCGGGCGCCGCGAGCGCACGCCAGGTACGGGCGGTCCAGGAGTTCGGCCCCAGACCGCCCTCTTCGGTGCCGGTGGTGTACGAATCGCCTATCACCGCAACGGGTTTGAGCCGCAGATCCAGAGTCAGTGTCTGATAGGGCCGCACCTGGACCGGATCGGCCAGACACAACGACACCACCATCACGGTGAAGCTGATGGCGAACATGGCCAGCCGGGTCACTGCGACCTCCACTGGAGAGACGGATGCATCCACCTGGAATCGTACGAGGGTCCGACGCGAAGCATCGGTCAACTCGCTTGCGGCCCCGGCAATTAGGGCGGGTCCTCATACCGCCCGGGAGGAAACCTCGGACAGCGCACCGTCGATCGGGTGCCGTTTGGTGGTGGGCGAGTCATCCGGCTGCGTACCCGCGGGCGCGGGTCTGGCGCCGACCATTCTGCGCATCCATCGACGAGCCGGCTCTTCGACGAAGTGGTACATCAGGATCGACAGCAGCACCGCGATGGCAATCAGCCCGATGACGTTCCATTTCCACGGGCTGTCCTGCGGCGTGAGCTCGAACTGCAACACCGCCCATCCCCATCCGGTGTGCACCAGCTCATGAACCATGTACAGACAGAAGGAGATTTCCCCGCCGTACACCATCAGCCGCGTCGACAGTACCCACGGCAGGCTGCCCAAGCCGATCGCCAGCGTGATCACCAGCGGCACGAACAGCACGTCCACCACACCACCGCTGTCCACGACGCCGCTGATCGGATGCGCATCGAACCAGTAGAGAATGCCCACCATCACAACCACCAGCAGCAGCGAGAGGTATCCGGCCAGGTAACGGGCGCGGTTGCTCAGCCGCAACCTGCGCACCGCGGCACAGGCCAGCGCGCCGGCGACGAACTGGGTGACGATGCGTGGCAGCCAGCTCCACGGCGTATAGAAATAGCCGCTGGCCAACAGCAACAGCACCGGCGGCAGACATGCCACGAAGGCCAGCAGCATCAGGCTGCGCGCTCGGGTAGCTCGCTCCAATCGCAGAATGATCAGCACGATCAGGCCGAAGAGCAAATAAGCCAACCATTCCGCGCTGATCGACCATGCCGGCCCGTCCCAGCTGGTGTTGTCGAAGAACGGCTCGAACCACAACTGCACCAACAGAACCTGGCGCACGTAGCTGATTGCGGTGAGATCCCTGACTTCGGGTAACGGCACGTGCCCCACGTGCAGGCTCAGGATCACGATCAATGCGGCCAGGTGCATGGTGAGCAGATACACCGGCCACACTCTGGCCAGCCGCAGCCACAGGAAGTGCACGGTGGCGCGCATGGACCATGCCCCACCCATGCGGTCGAGGTAGTTCCAGGTCAGCACAAACCCGCTGAGGATGAAGAACAGGTCGACGCCCTGGGCGCCGGAATTGAGCACCGGTGCCAGGTTCTCGCGGAACTCGGGCGACATATCGGTCAACATCGGACGGAAGTGAAAGAGCACCACCCACAGCGCCGCGATGATGCGGAGGCCGGTCAGGGCCTTGATCTCCCCGCGGATCTCAGCCTTCATCTCTACGCTGCGCACGAGATTCTTTCCGCCTGGACTCTTGATGTCTGCTGTTGTTGTGTCGATTCACTGGCCAACCGAAGCGTTCTCGCCCGCTCCTAAGCCCCCCGACTAGCAACCGGCAGCCTAACAGCGGAACCGTCGGGACGGTCGACGAGCCGCTTCTTAGCAAAGAGTTAGTCCTGGCTAGCGGTCCCCTTAGGTTTAGCGGGCACCTTAAGGTGCAGGGTTTTGGTCTTCCAAAGAGGTGTATGCACCACGGGGAAATGGGGCTTTTCGATGACTACCGCGATCGTTTCGAGCACTGCCGACTGCAATGGCGCCCACATTCGGGCGCACTGTCGGCACCTGGCCACCGTGGTGACGATCCGCGGCGAGATCGACGCGGTCAACGTCGACCAGGTCGGCGAATACGTTCGGCGTTTCGTCCTGCGTGACAGTCCGGTGGTGCTCGACCTGAGCGCGGTGACCCACTTCTCGGCGGCCGGGATCGCGTTGTTCGGCGTGCTCGACGAGGAATGCCGCGGCGCCGGTGTGGAGTGGATGATCGTCGCCAACCCCGTCGTCAACGTGTTACTGGGCGACTGCAGTGACCCCGCCGAGGCGCCGTTCCCGGTTACCGGTTCGGTACACGGGGCGCTGCGCCAGCTGGCCGACGGCATCACCCGGCGCCGCCAGTTGGTTCTGCCGCTGGTCAAGAAGTCTGCTTAGCCCGCCTGAGCCTGGTCACGCCGACCACGGCGAGAATCCCGGCGATCGTCGCCAGCAACAGCGTCAGCACCAATTGCTGCGGGTCGAATACGACCGACGCAGTGGCGGGCTGCCCATCGGCCACGGGTGCGACGGCAATCGTGGAGCGTGTCTGCAGCCAGCTGAACCCCGTCGCCACCAACGCGGCGGCGGCCAGCACCAACTCCACGACCGCGCGGGCGTTCACAGCAGCGACTCGTTGTCGTCATCGTCAAACGCGTCCATCTCGTCGGCGACTTCGGGAACGTAGGGCCCCATCCGCTGCTCCACCAATGGGGTCAGCGCGTCACGCAGGTGACGGTGACGACGCGCCCAAGCCTGCGCGGTGCGCCCGCCGCTGAGCTTGAGGCCGATGCCGTACCGGCCGCGCGGGACACCGACGAGTTCGCCCAGCGCCCGCGCCGACTGCCACCTGGCCAGCGGCTTATCGGACTTCACCGAGTTCTCGGCTTCCGGGAAGACCTTGACGATCTCGCGCACCAAGATGGTCTCGGTGCCCTGACGCAGGGCGTCCTTCGTCAGTTCCACCGAGGTGTGGATGCGCGCCGCCTTCACCTGCAAAGCCACGAATCCCGACACCAGCACTAGGAAGACGGCCGGAACCACGAAAGAAATCGGGACATGGTTAACGTGCTGGATGTAGATCAGTGACGCCGCGGACAGCGGTCCCGCCAGCACCCAGTACCAACTGGCCCCGGACTCGTAGAACAGCCGCTTGTCCCCGGCTTGCGGTGTCGATTCCATGTGTGCCTCCGTCATGCAAGCCACCTCGCCGCGTCGGCCGCCCAGTAAGTCAGCACGAAATCCGCCCCCGCACGTCTGATGCTGGTCAACGACTCCACCGCCGCGGCACGTTGGTCGATCCAATTATTCGCCGCCGCCGCACAAATCATCGCGTACTCCCCCGAAACCTGATACACGGCGACCGGAACCGGCGACTGGGCCGCTGCGGCCGCCACGATGTCGAGGTATCCCATTGCGGGTTTGACCATCACGATGTCGGCACCCTCGTCGAGGTCCAGCTGGACCTCCCGCAGCGCCTCCCGGGCGTTGCCCGGCTCCTGCTGATAGGTGCGCCGGTCACCGGACAGGCTCGAGCACACCGCCTCACGAAAAGGGCCGTAGAACGCCGAGGCGAACTTGGCGGCGTACGCGAGGATGGCGACGTCGGAGTACCCCGCCGCGTCCAGACCGTCCCGGATCGCACCCACCTGGCCGTCCATCATGCCGCTGGGGCTGACCACGTGCGCACCCGAATATGATTGTGCCACAGCTAATTCCACGTACCGGGCCAGGGTGGCGTCGTTGTCAACCCGGCCCGACGCGTCCACTATCCCGCAGTGCCCGTGGTCGGTGAATTCATCCAGGCAGGTGTCGGCCATCAGGACGGTGGCGTCGCCGAGATCCTTTGCCAAATCCCGCAACGCCGCGTTGAGGATGCCGTCCGGATCGGTTCCGGCCGAGCCGGCCGGATCCTTGTCCTGCGCCCGGGGCACACCGAAGACCATCAGTCCACCGACACCGGCGGCGACCGCGTCGGCGGCGGCGGCGCGCAACGAGTCGCGGGTGTGTTGCATCACGCCCGGCATAGACGGGATGGGTCGCGATTCCGCTATGCCGTCGGCGACGAACATCGGCAGCACCAAATGCCTTGGCTCCAGAGAGGTTTCCCCCACCAGGCGGCGCATCGCCGGGGTGGAGCGGAGCCGGCGCGGCCGCTGCCGGGGATAGCCGCTGAACGCCACTAGCGCCGGCGGCTCTTCTTGCGCGGCGGCGGCAACGCCCCCTCGGCGCGCAACCGGGCGGCGTGTTCGGCCAGGGCGTCGACCAGCGGACCCACCGCGGCGGTCTCCGGCTGGACATCCACCCGCAAGCCGAACTCGGCCGCCGTCTCGGCGGTCTTCGGGCCGATGCAGGCGATGATGGTCCGGGCATGGGGCTTGCCGGCGATGCCGACGAGGTTGCGCACGGTGGAGCTGGACGTGAAGCACACCGCGTCGAAGCCACCCGTCTTGATCATCTCCCGGGTCGACGCCGGCGGCGGGGCGGCCCGCACGGTCCGGTAGGCGGTGACGTCCTCGATTTCCCAACCACGCTCGCGCAATCCCTCGGCCAGCGTCTCGGTGGCGATGTCCGCGCGCGGCAGCAATACCCGGTTCACCGGGTCGAAAATGCTGTCGTAGGGCGGGAATTCGTCGAGCAGGCCCATCGACGACTGCTCGCCGGACGGCACCAGCTCGGGGCTGATCCCGAACGCGCGCACCCGGTCTGCCGTCGACTCGCCGACACAGGCGATCTTCACCCCGGAGAACGCGCGGGCGTCCAGACCGAACTCGCCGAACTTCTCCCACACCGCACGCACCGCGTTGGTGGAGGTGAACACCACCCACTGGAAACGGCCGTCCACCAACCCCTTGACCGCCCGCTCCATCTGCGCGGGGCTGCGCGGCGGCTCGACGGCGATGGTCGGCACCTCGATGGGCAGCGCGCCGTGCGACGTCAACCGCTCGCTCATCTCACCGGCCTGGTCTTTGGTGCGGGGCACCAGCACGGTCCAGCCGTACAGCGCGCGGCTCTCCCACCAGTTCAGCTTGGCCCGGCTGGCCACCGTTTTGCCGATGGTCACTACCAGCGGCCCGGTCAACGGACCGGCGGGATCTGTACCGCCGCCCAAGACGGCCGGGTCGATCAGGCCCTGCAGGGTGGTTTCGACCGAACGCTGCTGACACGTGGTGCCCTGCGCGGTCACCACGCACGGCGTGCTGTCGGACAGCTCGTGATCGATCAGGGCGCGCGCGGCGTCAGCCAGATGCGACGCCGTGGCCTGCAAAATCAGCGGCCCCGGTGCGGCGGCCAACGCTTCCCAGTCCACCTGCGGGTCACGCACGTCGGCGACGGTGTGCGAGGAACCCAGGGGCAATCCGGCGTACGTCGGGACCGCGCTGCTGGCGGCTAGGCCGGGCACGATCTCGACATGCAGGTGGGCGCGTGCCACGGCGTTCACTTCGGTGATCACCGCGTCCACCGACAGCGGGTCGCCGGCCACCAACCGCACGACGTCGACGCCCAAGCGGGCCTCGGCGGTCAGCGTCTTGGCGACTTCAGCGGGATCGCCCAACGCAGGACGGACATCGGGCCCCTCGGAAATCACCGCCGCGGCGGTTTCCGGGCTCGACCCGCTCCCGCCACCGGCATGGGAGCTTCCAGGTGCCGCATCAGCGGGCGCCGGACCGGACACCGGCGGCAGATCCCTGCCGATCAGCGCCAGCACCGCCTCGGGCACATCCGGGTCGGTGAACACCAACGCCGCATTCGCCAGCACCGTGGCAGCCCTGGTGGTCAGCAGACCGGGGTCACCGGGACCGGAGCCCACGAAAGTGATGCGGCCCGGTGTCGGCTTACGCCCTCGCGTCATCGTTGTCGCTCCCAAGTCTCTTTCAACATCTCTTTTAATGTCCTCGCGCGGGGTTTTCCCGCGCTCCCCACATCAACTCTGCGGCACCCAGCTCGAACAACTCCGCGGCGACCGAAAGCCCCAGCTCCCGTGCCCGATCGGAGGTGCCGATTCCGGACGCGCGGATCACGTCGGATCCGTCGAGTGCCGCCACGCAACCGCGCAGTGACAGCTCTTCGAAGACCCGCCCCTCCTCATCGATGGACTCGACCACTTCCGCGATCGCGCCCACCGGTGCGGAGCAACCAGCCTCCAGTTCGGCGAGCAAGGCACGCTCCGCGGTGACCGCCGCACGTGTGTCGGCGTCGTCCAGTTCCGCCAACACCGCCGCCAAGCGACCGTCGTCGGCTCGGCATTCGACGGCGAGAGCGCCCTGAGCTGGTGCTGGCAACATCTGCACCGGCTCAAGCGTCTCGGTAACGTCGTCGAGACGACCCAGTCGGGCCAACCCGGCCCGGGCCACCACGACGGCGTCAAGATCACCACTGCTTACCCTGTTCAACCTGGTATCTAGGTTGCCTCGTAGGGGGCGGATTTCCAAACCGAGACCCAATGCCCTAAGCTGTGCGGCCCGTCGCGGCGAAGAGGTCCCCACCAGCGAACCGGCCGGCAACTCGCCGAGCACCAGCCCGTCGCGGGCCACCAGGGCGTCGCGGGGGTCGCTGCGTGGCGGTATGGCTGCGATGCTGAACCGTGCGTCGGCGGCGGTCGGCAAATCTTTGTGCGAGTGCACGGCGGCGTCGACGCGGCCTTCCTCCATCGCCTCCCGAAGCGCGGTGGTGAAGACGCCCACACCCAACTCTTCGATCGGCGCCGACGATCGGTCACCCACTGTGCTGATCGTCACCAACTCGGCGGGATGGCCGTTGGCGATCAGAGCGTCCCTGACGATCGCGGCCTGAGTGGTGGCCAGCAGGCTGCCCCGAGTGCCAATCCGGATCACGTGTGCCAATCAGTCGGCCAAAGGGTTGTCGAATTCCGTTGCTAACAACGGTAATTCACCGGGTGTCGCAACCGCGGCCACGGAGGCTACGGAGGCTACGGAGTCTATGGCGGTCTGTTCCAGTTCGAAAAGTTCACGCAGCGCCTCGGCGTAGCTGTCGCCGCCCGGCGCACTGGCTAGCTGCTTGATCCGCACCGTCGGTGCATGCAACAGCTTGTCCACCACCCGTCGCACCGTGCGGGCCACCTCTTCGCGCTCGGCGGAGTCCAGGCCGGGCAGCCGGTTGTCCAGGCGCAGCAACTCCGCCTCGACGACGTCGGCGGCCCGCTGCCGCAGCGCGGTGACCGTCGGAGTGACCTCGGCCATCCGCTGGCCGGTCAGGTAGGCCGCAACTTCGGCGGCGACGATATGGCGAGCTGCATCGACGTCGGCGGCCGCCGCGTGCGCCGACGGTTCGTGCTGCACCCGATCCACGTCTACCACCAGCACACCGGGCAACCCGGCCACCGCTGGGTCGACGTCGCGCGGCATCCCGAGGTCGCAGATGACCAGAGGTTTCGTCACCTCGTCCCGAGGAGCGTTGACCAGGGCGTGGTGTACGTCAGCAAGCGAAATCACCGGACTGACCGCCCCGGTGCAGCTGACCAACACATCGGCATCGGCCAGCGCATCGGCGAGCCGATCGAGTGTCAGCGCCTCGGCCGGTATGCCTGATAGCTGGATCCGGTCGGCCAACCGCCTGGCGCGGGCCATCGATCGGTTCAACAGGTGCACCCGGCCGATCCCGGCGCGGGTTAGGTGGGCCGCCGCGAGGGCGCCCATCGCCCCGGCGCCGACCACCACTGCAGTCTTGCCGGTCAGGGTGCCCAGCTTGTGTTCGGCGATGTCGAGTGCGACCGACACCACCGAGGCGCCGGCAGCGTCGATCGCAGTTTCGGAGTGCACCCGCTTGCCCACCGAAAGCGCACGCTGGGCCAGCTCGTGCAACACCCGGCCGACCGCGCTGTTGGCCTCGGCCGAGGCATATGCGCGACGCACCTGCCCCAGCACCTGCTGTTCGCCTACTACCGCCGAATCCAGGCCGCTGGCCACGGCGAACAAGTGCTCGACGGCGGCCTCGCTGTAGCGGACATAGGCGTGTTTGGTCAGGTCGCCCATGGGCAAACCGGAATATTCGGCCAGCACCTGCCCTATCACCGACAGTCCGCCGTGAAACGCTTCGACGACGGCATAGACCTCGACGCGGTTGCACGTCGACAGCACCATGGCTTCGCTTACCAGCGGCGACTGCAGCACCAAGTCAACGATCTTGATCTGGTCGGACTCGTCGATACTGATTTGTTCCAGCACGGAGACCGGCGCACTACGGTGCGAAACCCCGAAGAGCAGGATGCTCACGGCAGCATCACCTGGCCCGCTCCCTTGCAGCTTTGGAAAGTGAACTACTACCTACGGTAGACGGTCCATATGTGGGCCACCAAATAATCAGGCCAGGGCACCGAGGGGTCAAGGGCGCGTCGAGCCTGCGCTGCGGGCATCGACGCTGCGGTGACGCCGCCATATGCCGGCCCCACGAAGCCCTGTTCGCAGTCTCGACGCCCTCAGTGCAGTCTGGCGAGGTCGGCCCGCAACCGCGGTTCGTCCACTTCCCAATAACTGTGCTCCCGACCATCCAGCAGCACGACCGGCAGCCGATCACCGAATTCGGCCCGTAGCCCAGGATTTCCGGCAAGCGCCGCGGCGTCCACGTCCGTGCTGACCAGATCGAAGTTCAGCTCGGCGGCCAGCTCGGCCAGTTGGCCGTGGACCCGGACGCAAATCGCGCAACCGGCGCGGGTCAGCAGTTGCACCTGCGGTCGGCTTGCGGACCTCGCCGTGGACCTCACCATGGCCACCAGTCTGGCATTTGCCAGGCCAGGGCCGGATAGGGTGGCAATCGGCTCGATGGATTTCAGGGACCGGAAACCGGGCTACTCAGCGACTTGGGAGGTTTGGCTCATGTCTTCCATGGCTTCCTCGGAACCCGTGAGCGGTCGCGTCGACCTGGAGTCACTGGCCGCCGACGCCAGCGCCGAACGTGCGCTGGCCGGTATGCGCACCAACGCCGCAACGGAGCGTCCGCAGCCGCCGATCGACCTGACCGCCGCCGCGTTCTTCGATGTGGACAACACCCTGGTACAGGGCTCGTCGGCGGTGCACTTCGGCCGCGGCCTGGCCGCCCGGGAATACTTCACCTATCGCGATGTACTCGGATTCGTCTACGCGCAGGCCAAGTTTCAGGTTCTCGGCAAGGAAAACAGCCAAGACGTCGCCGCCGGCCGGCGCAAGGCCCTCACTTTCATCGAGGGCCGATCGGTTGACGAGCTGGCGCGGCTGGGTGACGAGATCTACGACGAGATCATCGCCGACAAGATCTGGCCCGGCACCCGCGAACTCACCCAGATGCACCTCGACGCCGGCCAGCAAGTGTGGCTGATTACCGCCACCCCTTACGAGCTGGCGGCGACCATCGCGCGTCGGCTAGGCCTGACCGGCGCTCTGGGCACCGTGGCGGAATCGGTGGACGGAGTCTTCACCGGCAGGCTGGTTGGCGACATCCTGCACGGTCCCGGCAAGGCCCATGCGGTGCGCTCGCTGGCGATCCGGGAGGGCCTCAACCTCAAGCGCTGCACCGCGTACTCAGACAGCTACAACGACGTACCCATGCTGTCCCTGGTGGGCACTGCGGTGGCGATCAACCCGGACGCCCGCCTGCGCAGCCTGGCCCGCCAGCGGGGATGGGAAATCCGCGACTTTCGCACCGCCCGCAAGGCCGCTCGCATCGGGGTGCCGTCCGCCCTGGCGCTGGGCGCGGCGGGGGGCGCGCTGGCAGCTTTGGCGTCCCGCCGCCATGCACGCTGATAGGCTGCGCCGCTGAGCTAACTCTTCGAGCGGAAAGCGGCGGCATGACAGTTCCCCAGCAAGCCGAAGGAATCATCGGTAAGCACTACCGTCAGGAAGACTACTTCGTGGTCGGACGGGAAAAGATCCGTGAATTCGCGCTTTCGGTCAAAGACGACAACCCCATCCACTACGACGAAGCCGTCGCGGCCGAAGCCGGGTACGCCGGTCTGCCGGCCCCGCTGACGTTCCTGGCGATCGCCGGGCGACGCGTCCAGCTCGAGATCTTCACCAAGTTCAGCATCCCCATCAACATTGCCCGGGTCATGCACCGCGACCAGAAGTTTCGCTTCCACCGGCCCATCGCGGTCGGCGACGAGCTGCACTTCGACACCTATCTCGATTCGGTGATCCAGTCCCACGGCACGGTGTTAGCCGAAATCCGCAGCGAAGTAACCGACGGCGAAGGCAAGCCGGTGGTCACCAGCGTCGTGACAATGCTGGGTGAGGCGGCGCACCACGATGCCGACACCGAGGCCACCGTGGCCGCAATTGCATCCATCTGATCCCAGCCGGTAGCGTCACTTTCTATGACAGAAGGCACCACGGGTGGGACCCAACTACAGCCCCCAGTAGAGGATGTGCAGTCGCACTACGACCGGTCCAATGAGTTTTTCAAGCTGTGGCTTGATCCCTCGATGACCTATAGCTGCGCCTACTTTGAAGAGCGTCCGAACATGACCCTCGAAGAGGCCCAGTTCGCCAAGCGCAAGCTGGCGCTGGACAAGCTCAACCTCGAACCCGGCATGACACTGCTCGACATCGGCTCCGGCTGGGGCTCGACGATGCGGCACGCTGTCGAGCACTACGACGTCAACGTGATCGGCCTGACGCTCAGCGAGAACCAGCTGGTGCACTGCAAGGAGAAGTTCGCCGAGATGGACAGCCCGCGCCGCAAAGAGGTGCGACTGCAGGGCTGGGAGCAGTTCGACGAGCCGGTCGACCGCATCGTCTCGCTCGGCGCGTTCGAGCACTTCGCCGACGGGGCCGGCGACGCCGGATACGAGCGCTACGCCACCTTTTTCAAGAAGTACTACAGCCTGCTGCCCGACGACGGCAGGATGTTGCTGCACACCATCGTGGTGCCCACCGCCGAAGAGGGGAAGGCGCTGGGCCTCAAGACCACGATGAGCCTGTTGCGCTTCATCAGCTTCATCTTGAAGGAGATCTACCCGGGCGGTAAGTTACCGCAGGTCGAGCAGGTGGACCGCTACTCGACCGAGGCGGGTTTCCAGATCGAGCGCCACCATTTCATCGGGAAGAACTACGTCCAGACCCTCAACACCTGGGCCGACGCGCTGGAAGCCAACAAGGAAAAGGCCATCGAGCTCAAGGGCGAGCAGGAGTACGAGACCTTCATGAAGTACCTGCGGGGCTGTTCGGATCTATTCCGCGACGGCTACACCAACGTCTGCCAGTTCACCCTGGTCAAGTAAGCACCGCTACCGTTACCGCCGCTGCGACTCGCGAAAGTCGCAGCGGCGGTTGACGTTTGGCGGCATTTACCGGTCAGCCGAAGAAAATGTTACGACGCCCGGCCAGCAGCCGGTACAGCGTCTGCTGGATGGTCTCGCGCACCTGGTCGGTCAGTTCGAAGGTGACCATCGGGTCCTCGGCGTCGCTGGCCGCGTAATCGGCCGTGTGAATCGGCTCACCGAACGCGATCCGCCACTTGGATGGCAGCGGCACCAGGCCCGCGGGGCCGGCCAACGGGAACAGGGGCGTCACCGGGAAGTACGGCAGACCGAATAGCCGCGCCAGCAGCTTCACATCGGTCAGCATCGGATAGATCTCCTCGGACCCGATGATCGAGCAGGGCACGATTGGCGCCTTGGTACGTAGCGCCGCCGAGACAAAGCCGCCGCGACCGAACCGCTGCAACCGGTAACGGTCTTCGAAGCGCTTACCCAGGCCCTTGTAGCCCTCGGGAAACACCGCGGTGAGTTCGCCGGAGGCGAGTAGTCGATGGGCGTCGGCGGTGCAGGCCATGGTGTGACCCGCTTTACGGGCCGCTGACCCCACCACAGGCAGGTCGAACACCATATCGGCCGCCAACAGGCGCAGGTCACGCTCCGCCGGGTGTTCGTCATGCACGGCGACCGACAACATCAGACCGTCGAACGGCAGCACTCCGGCGTGATTGGCCACGATTAACGCCGCACCGTCGCTAGGGATGTTCTCGATGCCGCTGACTTCGACCCGGAACCAGGATTTGAAGAAAAATCTCAGCAGCGGCCGAACGATCGCGTCGTTGAAATGCGGATCGAAGCCGAATTCGTCGACGCTGTAATCCCCGAGCAAGCGCTGTCGAAAGAATCCGGCCACTGCGGCGACCCGCTGGGCGAGATCGTTGAGGGGCGCCTCACCGGTCGACGACCCTCCCCCCGCACGGCGATGCTCATCGATCTCGCGGACGACAGCGGCGAGCTCTTGGGACGATGCGTGGCCGCTCGGATCGGTGAGCAGCGAGGGGTGCTGGCGCGATGTGTCGGTCCGTTGATCAGCACGGCGGCGTGCCGCTACGCGACCCCGATTGCTGTGCAGTGGAATAACATTCGCTCTGGAATCACCAGCCACGTTATCTACCCAAATCTATCTACGCCCCCGGCCAAGGAATGGGGGTTCGGCTACCCCAACTCTGTGCCATAGCTATGGCACGACCCTCCCAGGAGCGTACCCGATTCGGCTCGATAATGGGAGTCAGGCTGCGGCCCCGCACGTAGTCGTCGAACGCCTCCGCCGTCGACCATTTGGGCTGGTAGCCGAGTTCCGTACGCATCCTGGTGGTATCCATCACCCGGCCGTAACTCAGGTATGCGAATTGGTCGCGACTGATCTCATTGTAATGATTTGCGCGTCTAAGGGAATCGAGAGCCCACACCCCAAATCCCGGCACTGGCAAAGGAATTCGACCGGAACGACGAATCGCTTGGGACAACATGATGATCCCGTCGGCGCCGATGTTGAAGGTGCCGGCCTTGCCGGCCATTGCCGCACGCTCCAGCGCGCCCAGCGCGTCCTGCTCGTGCAGCAACTGCAGCCGCGGGTCGCGGCCGAACATCGTTGGTACCAAAGGGCCCGCGAGGTAGCGGGACAGCGAAGTGTCCATCGCCGGACCGATCATGTTGGCCAACCGCAAGACGGTGACCGCGATATCGGTCCGGCGCCGGCCCAAGCCCCGCACGTAACCCTCGATGTCGAGGCTGTCCTTGGCAAACCCCTCGCGGAAGGGCCGACGGCTACTGCTGTCCTCGGTGAACATCACCGGGTCGTGCGGGCTCGACCCGTAGACCTCCGACGTCGACTTCAGCACGACTCGCCGTACCGACGGCGCCTTCTGGCACGCGGCGAACAGCTGCATCGCGCCCATCACGTTGAGTTCCTTCAACGCCGCCGTGCCGCCCGATCGGGGAGCGTACGACGCGGCCGCCGCGTGCACCACCGTGTCGACGTCGCCATTGCGAATCACCTTCGCGATGAAGGGATTGCGGATATCGGCGCGCACGAACTCCGCACGCCCCATCCGACGCAGCATGTCCTTGCTCGGCGCGATCGCATCCACCGCGATGACGCGGTTGATCAGCGGGTTCTGCACGAGACGAGCGGTCAGATAGCCGCCCAGGAACCGGCACGCACCGGTGACCAACACCACCTTTGGGTAGTGCACCGTGTCTCCGTTGGGCTGCCGGCCATTCGACGAATCCACCGTCACAGCTTAGCGACGAGGAGAAACAGTGGCGTTACGGACGGGTGACGGTAACCGCGGGCAGCGTTTACTTGCCGAGTTTTCTGCGCTGCACCCGGGTGCGTCGTAGCAGCTTGCGGTGCTTCTTCTTCGACATGCGCTTGCGCCGCTTCTTGATTACTGAACCCATGAACTCCGCTATCTCACCGGCCGTTTAAGACCACAAAAGGACCCAGTCACCTTACCGAACCGCAGGCCCGCAACACCAAACCGGCCTTTGTAGTGCCGCAACCGCATCTCACCGAGGCTGCAGGTCTGCAACCGCTACTCGCGTTTCGCCTGCAGATCTACCGGCTGGGCAAGTCATGCGCGGTCGCACCGGATGCCCGACCCGCACGGGCGGACCCGCTGCGCCCGCTAATGGCCGAGCCTGCGATCGCCTAGCCGGCGTCGAAGTACGACGTCTCCAACATGTCGTGAACCGCCTTGGCATGGACCCGGAAGGATCGCCCGACGCGAACCGCAGGCAACTCGCCGTTGTGCACCAGCCGGTAAACCGTCATCTTGGACACCCGCATCAACGCCGCGACCTCGGCGACGGTGAGGAATTGTGTCCGGGACGGCGCGGCGTCGGCCGCACCGGCATCCCGTGCCGCGTTACCTGCAGAATCCCGTGCCGACGGCCCATTCGTTGACGTCATCGCAACCCAATCGTGTCAGGCCCGCGCAATGCCAGCGGCTTCCCCTCCGCTGGCACCCACACAGGCATACAAAGAGGAGAATAGCGGGACTAGTGGGGTTACTGGTACTGGTGAGAGAGAATCAATCCAATTTTCTCGAATTACTCCGCTGTGATTCTCAGCTGCTCAGAGCGGCTTTTCGCGGCTTGGACCGCCGCGTCGACGGCCACCCGAAAACCGCCTCGTTCGAGCGCACGCAGCCCGGCCGCGGTGGTGCCACCCGGCGAGGTGACCGATGCCCGAAGCTGTGCGGGCGAGGTGTCCACGCGCAGGCCGATCGGCTCGCCGTCGGCCGGTCGCCGTCCTTCATCCATCCGCTCCAGCAGCATCGCCGCCGACCCGGCCATGGTTTGCGCCGCCAGATCCGTGGCCACCTGCCGGCTCAACCCCACCGCGACACCGGCGTCCACCAGGGCTTCGACCAGCAGGAAGAAATACGCCGGACCAGAGCCCGAGACCGCAGTCACGGCGTCCAGGTGCTGCTCGGGGACCGTGAGGACCCCGCCGACCGCGTCGAATAGTGCGGACACCTCGTCGAGCTGCGCGGGGCTGACGAACCGGCCCTTGGCCAGCGCGGTCACGCCGGCTCCGACCAGCGCCGCCGCGTTGGGCATCGCCCGGATCACCGCCGTCCCGGCCGGCAGCTTGGACTCGAAATAGGTGATGGTGATGCCCGCCGCTACCGTCACGAACACCTGCTCGGCGCTATCGTGCTCGGCCGCGGCTGCCGCAGCAGCGAGGTCGCCGATAACCGCCTCGACGTCGGCCGGCTTGACCGCGACAACCACGAACGTCGCGTTCTCGGCTGCATCCTTGACCGACGTCACCACGAGTACGCCATAGGTATTCGACAGGTACTTGGCCCGATCCGGCATCCGTTCGGCCACCACCAGGTCCTTGACTTGCCGACCTGCCCGCAGCAAGCCCGACAACAGTGCCTCACCGATGCTGCCGCCGCCGATGATCGCGATTCTTGCCATGCCGGAAAGCATCCCAGACAGGACGTCCGTGCTACCCGGCAGGCGGGCCGGGCGGGACCAGGGCCAGTTGGCGCGACTGCACCACGATGCGACCCGCGGAGTCGACGACGGTGTGGTCCTCGTCGAACCAGTCCTGACCGATCTCGACACAGGTGCAGACCACCCGCAACCACCCGTCGACGGGTAATGACCGCAGGAACGCGGTGAATTGGACGGTGGGTGCCCAGCCGGTGCGGTTCACTGCGAAAGTCACCGGCGCCGACAGGTCGCCGCACAGGAGAGCGAACAGCCCGTCCGGAACGGCCCCCCGCGGACGCGCCCACATCCGCATCAGCGGCGGACGCCCCTCGCTGACCGGCGTCGACGGCAGCGGCCGGATATCGCAGCCCGCGCTCAGATGCACCAGGCCGCCCAGCCGGTGCCCCGGCCCGATCGGCGCCAGGTCGTCCGGCGGTTCGGCAGGCATCAGACCAAGCACCGGATTCGCCGACAGCAGCGGCTCGCTCTTGCCCGGCAGATGATGCTCCGGCTCGCCAAGCGTGACCACGGCGTGCACTACGGTGCGGTCGCCTTGGACCAGCTCGACATCGGCCACGCTGATCCGACGGCCGCGCTTGCGGGTGGCCGTCACCAGCCGCAGCGGTCCCGGGTCAGGTGCGGACAGGAAGTTCGCCGACACCGCGACCGGCTGTAGCTTGTCCCCGCCGAACGCCGTTCGCGCGGCCTTGGCGCACAACGCCACCATCGCGCCGCCGTGCACCTTGGTGCCGATCGTCCAGTGCTCGTTGAGCTCGCCTTCGAAGACTCGGCAAACCGGGTCAATCGACTGGACTTCGCGTAGCGCCATCGCGGCGGTGAACAAGGCGCTCATGTCAGCGCAACAGGTGGGTGCGGGCGAACTGCAACGACTCGACAAGCATGGCTTCGCGCTCGGTGGCCGAGCGTGCTCCCGACGTGGACACTTCCAGCACCACGTGACCGGTGAAATCACCAGCGGCCAGCATCTGGCACACCTCGGCCGTCGGTTGGGTGCCGCGGCCCGGCACCAGGTGCTCATCGGCAGGCAGGCCGCTGCCGTCACACAGGTGCAGGTGGGTCAAACCCGAGCCCATCCGGCGAGCCATTTCCAATGAGTCGGTGCCGGCGGTGGAGGTGTGCGAGAGGTCCAGCGTGTAGTGCGCGTGATTGCCGTCCAGCGGGTCATAGGACGGCGCAAACGCCGAGATCGCCGGACCAGGTCCGCCGCCGCGTCGCCGCATCCGTTCGCGGCTCTGATCACTGCCGAAGAATCGGTCGGCGCGGAACGGAAACATGTTTTCGACGGCCACCATGACGCTGCTGGATTCCTCCAGGGCCCTGACCTGTTCGCGAAATCCCTCGGCGTAGCGGCGTTGCCACCGAAACGGGGGGTGCACAACGACGGTCTGCGCACCCAGTTGTTCGGCGGCGCGCACACTGCGGTCCAACTTCACGATCGGATTGGCGCCCCACACCCGCTGCGAGATCAGCAGGCAGGGCGCGTGCACGGACAGCACCGGCACGCCGTAGCGCCGCGACAGCCGGCCGATGGCGTCAATGTCCTGGCTGACCGACTCGCCCCACACCATCAACTCGACGCCGTCATAGCCAAGCCTGGCCGCGTACTCGAACGCGGCCTCGGTCCGCAGGGGGTATACCGAGGCCGTTGACAAGCCGACTTTGATTGCTGGGCGCACTGTGGGGAGAGGGCGCCTAACCCGTTTGCAGCAAGGCCAACGGTCCGAGGGTGATCAGCGCACCCACCGCGACCGCGATCAACGTGCTGGCAATGTCCTCGGTCTTGCGGACCACCCGGACACCGACCACCAGACCGAGAATCACCAGAACCGAGAGCACCAGCGCCACGATGGAGTTCCATCGCCATAATTGGTCGAACGCGATAAACAGACCGGCCCCGAAGACGACGGCCAGCATGCACTGCAGCACGGCCAGGGCGCCGCGACCCAGTGCTACCACGGTGCCGCCCCACCGACGGGGCGGCCCTTGGCCACCGGACTCGGGGCTAGCCTCGTCGACCACCGTCCGCTCGCCGCGACGTCGGGCTACCTCATCGGCGATCGACTGTCCACCAAACAACGTGTGTCCGGCACCGTCTTCGGACTCCGACAGATACGAGCGCACAAACGCCGAATCCTCGACCACCGAGTCCGCATCGCGCACCTCGCTGTCCATGACGTCCACCGAGGCATCGGAGTAGTACCCCACCGGATCCGGACTCATACCCTCGGCGCCGGACTGCAGCCCACCGGCGTCGCGCAGGTCTTCACGAGGGCGCACGGGTCGCGGGTATTCGCTGCGTTCGGGGCCCGTCCGGCGGGTAGCGATCGGTTCGGACTTGGGCCAGCGTGGCTCGGGCTCAGACCAGTACGCGGTCTTGGACCCGGCGTCAGCGGCGGTGCCGACGGCCGGTTGGGGGACCTGCTCGACGACCGGTTGGGGAGGCGGCGGCGGGGCCGGCGCGGGAACCTGGGCTTCCCGATGGGGAGCGGGCGGCGCCGGCCTAGCAGAAGCAGTTTCGCGACGATCGTCACGGATAATGGGGATCTCGCCGGTCAGCTCGGCGACGGTGACCGAGTCGTCACCGCGCCGGCGCCGGCGCCGACGCGTGACCGCCGGGGTGCCGATGGTTCCATTCCTGGCCAGCAGTTCGGCCACGGAGATTTGCTTGGTGTCCTCGGAGTCTGGTCCGGTCATGCCTTATTGCCTCTCGATCGGGTAGCTGAGTTCCGATCAACTAACTGGCCTCCAGCATCGCGTACCGGCGTCTCCATCAGCGCGGTTCCGTCGGCTTCGGAGTCGAGTTTGCGCAGGATGAGACCTTCCCGTAGCGCCCACGGGCAGATATCCAGCTGTTCTATCGACAGTGCTCGCATGCTCGCCTCCGCCACCAGAGCACCCGCGACGATTTGCGGTGCCCGCTCGGCGCTGACTCCTTCCAGTTCCGCCCGATCGGCGGTCGTCATCCTAGAGATGAATGATATGAGCTGTCTGAGGCCGTTTGCTGTCAGCGTCCGCTTGACCCGTGGCCCGGCCGCCGACGGGGCGGCGCCGGTAAGACGCGCCAGCGAGCGGAACGTCTTCGACGTGGCCACCGCGAGGTCAGGGACGCCGGCGTCGAGGACAGTCGCGCTGGCGTCGGACAGTTCGGCGTCCAGCCAATCGCGCAGCATCGCCACCCGGCGGCGGCCGGGCGGATCATCGGGCAACCATTCGCGGGTCAACCGTCCGGCACCCAGCGGCAGCGACATCGCGACCTCCGGCTCCTCGTCCACCCCGCTGGACACCTCGAGTGAGCCGCCGCCGATGTCGAGGTTGATGATGCGTCCCGCGCTCCAACCGAACCAGCGCCGCACCGCCAGAAAAGTCAGCCGCGACTCGTCGACTCCGCGCAGCACCTGCAGTTCGACACCGGTCTCCTTACGCACCCGGGCCAGCACGTCGTCGGAATTCTCGGCATCCCGGACCGCGGAGGTGGCGAAAGCCATTAACTCGGCACAGCCCGAGCTGACCCCGATCTTGGCGAACTCGTCGATGGTGGAAACCAGCTTGTCGGCACCGCGCTTGGTGATCCGGCCCGAACTGTCGGTGGCCTCGGCCAGACGCAGGGTGGCTTTGGTCGAACTCATGGGCGTCGGATGCCCACCACGGTGTGCATCGACCACCAGTAAATGGACGGTGTTACTGCCCACGTCCAACACGCCCAATCGCACGGATTCAAACTAGTCGGGTGACGATGCGCCCGTTTGGCGACCCGCTGCGCACGACCTCGCCCGCGACCTCGACAATGCACCCGGTAGTCATCGTAATCGTGGACTAACGTTGCACCCGTGGCGAACTGGCGGCCCGGACAAGAGGTCGATCTGGATTTCACCCGCGAGTGGGTGGAGTTCTACGACCCCGACAACCCCGAACACCTGATCGCGGTAGACATGACCTGGCTGCTGTCTCGGTGGACGTGCGTGTTCGGCACCGCCGCCTGTCAGGGCACCGTCGCCGGCCGCCCGGACGACGGGTGCTGCTCCCATGGCGCGTTCCTGTCCGACGACGACGACCGGGCCAAGTTGGACGACGCGGTTCAGCAGCTGACCAAAGACGACTGGCAATTCCGCGACAAGGGCCTGGGCCGAAAGGGCTACCTAGAGCTCGACGAGAACGACGGCGAGCCGCAATATCGCACGCGCAAACACAAGGACGCTTGCATCTTCCTGAACCGCCCGGGGTTTCCCGGCGGGATCGGATGTGCACTGCACAGCAAAGCCCTCAAGCTGAAGGTGCCGCCGCTGACGATGAAGCCCGATGTCTGCTGGCAGCTGCCGATCCGGCGCAGTCAGGACTGGGTGACCCGACCCGACGGCACGGAGATACTCAAGACCACCGTCACCGAGTATGACCGCCGTGGTTGGGGTTCCGGCGGCGCAGACCTGCACTGGTACTGCACCGGTGATCCGGCCGCACATGTCGGCGCCAAGCAGGTTTGGGAGAGCCTTGCCGACGAACTCACCGAGCTGCTCGGTGAGAAGGCTTATGCGGAGCTGGCCGCAATGTGCAAGCGCCGCAGTCAGTTAGGACTAATCGCGGTACACCCCGCCACGCGGGCCGCCGAATAGCTCAGCTGGTGTCCTGCGCAGTTCCGGTGTAGGCGTGCACCATCCGCAACGCACTGGCGTTCAGGTACGCCTCGACAGCGGCAGCGGCGGCGCCCGCGTCGTGCGCGGCCACCGCGTCGGTGATCGCCGCCAGGTCGGCGACCACGGGCTTGGCGTCGTCGTAGGCGCGGGTGAGTTCGTGTTCACGACCTCCGAAGGCATCTTCCACCCAGCGATACAGCAAACTCAGCGCACGGTTACGGGTGCTGTGAACAAGGACGTGAAAGTAAGCCAGGTCAGCCGCTTGCCGCGCGGTGGCCGTGTCCGCCAGGCGGACCCCGGCTAGCGCGGCGGCCAACGCTTCCTCGTCCTCTGGCGTGGCGCGCTGCGCGGCCAGTCGGCCGATCAGCGGACCTAGCGCCGCCCGAATCTCGAGCAGCTCCACCAGGAACTCCGGACCCAACTTGCGCACTAGGGCTTCCACCACCGCCGGGTGGGTAAGGCCCGCCGGATCGCGCACCACGCTGCCGCTGCCGTGGCGGACGTCGATCAGACCCATCTGCTGCAGGCGGGCCAGGCCCTGTCGCAGCGACGTGCGGTTGACACCGAGCTGATCAGCGAGGTCTCGCTCGGGCGGCAGCGTCGAGCCAGGCGGAAATATGCCATCGATGATGGCGTCGGCGATCGACGCGGCGATCTGTTCGTCGACGCGGAGGCGATCGGGCGGCGATATCGGAGGTAATTGGTTCATTGGCTCAACCAATATAGTATGGTGGCAAGTCACCCGGGCACAACCGTGGGTGCGTGGCCAAACGGAGGTAACGCAGTGGACGACGAAACGCGATCGGCCGCGGCCCCGCGCTGGCGGGGTAGGCCGGGCCGGCTGGAGGTTTGGTACGCCACCCTGTCGGATCCGGTTACGCACGCCGCACTCTGGGTGCATTGCGAGACCGTGGCGCCGACGGCCGGCGCCGCTTACGCGCACGGCTGGGTGACCTGGTTCCCAACGCAGGGGCCGCCCCGCACCGAGCGGTTCGGCCCCACGCCCGTCCAGCCTGCTACCGGTGCGCGGTGGTTCGAGGCGGCCGGGGCCCAGGTGGGTCCGCAACGGCTCACCGGGCGCGCCGGATCATTGGCCTGGGAGCTGTCCTGGAAGGACACCAGCGCACCGCTGTGGACGTTTCCCCGCCTGGCATGGGAACGCGAAGTGCTGCCTGGCGCCCAGGTGGTACTGGCCCCCGCGGCCAGCTTCACCGGCTCACTGACCATCGACGACGGCAAGCTTCCCGTCGACGGCTGGCGCGGCAACGTCGCCCACATCTACGGGCACGGCAACGCCAAGCGGTGGGGATGGATCCACGCCGACCTCGGCGCCGGCGATGTGCTGGAAGCCGTCAGCGCCGTGTCGCACAAGCCTGGCCTCAACCGGCTGGCCCCGTTGGCGTTCGTCCGCTTCCGGATCGACGGAAAAGACTGGCCCGCGGGCATTTTGCCGTCGCTGCGGATGCGGACGACGCTTGGCGTGCAGCACTGGCAAATGGAAGGACGGATCGGCCGGCGCGCGGTGTTGATCCGCGTCGACCAGCCGCCGGAACGTTGCGTCAGCCTGCAGTACACCGATCCGGACGGCGGCACCTGTGTGTGCACCAATACCGAGCAGGCCGACATCTACGTCGAGCTGGGCGACCGGCAATGGTCGGTGCTGGGCAGCGGCCACGCGGAAGTCGGCCTGCGCGGCGACGAAGCACCGCCCGTAAACGAAAGGATCCCGTCATGAGTTTCGCCCTAGACCCGCCGCTGTTGTTCGCCTCCGGGCTGCTCATCGAGCGGCGCCTGCCCCCCGAGCGTCGCGAAATCGCCGAGGCCGCCGTGCTGGGTGTGTTCTTCGCCGGGTCATTCGGCCTGTACAACAATGTGCCCGGACTGGGCTTCCTGTGGCGACCGTTCCGCGCCCGAAACGGTCGCGACTTTATGTGGAACTCCGGCGCCTTCAACCTGAACACCGACGAATTGGACTGGCCGGCGCACGCCGCGGCCGGCGGTATCTTCGCTACCTACCCGCTCTTCCTCAAGCTTGGACGGGCGCTCGGACGACGGGTGGCCGCGCGCTCATGAGCCGGCTGACGGATCGCGTCGGCCGATCATCGATAGCCTCCTTCGGCTCCGCGCTACTGCCGCAGGAGCACGGCGGTCCGACCGCGACGGATTTCGTCGAACGCGTCGACCGGTACCTGTCCCGGATACCGGCCACCTCGCGGCTGGCGGTGCGGGCCGGGTTGTTGTCCCTAGCCGCGGCGAGCTACCTCACCACCGGCCGGTCGCTGACGCGGCTTGACCCCATCGAACGGGAACAGGTGCTGCACCGCATCGCGGCGCTGAACGCCGAAGCCGGCGCAGCAGTCGAAGGCATGAAGGTGCTCGGGCTGCTCGCCAATGGCGCCGACACCTATGCGGCCGAACTACTGTCGCGCGCCCAGGAGGCCGGTGTGGCGCGCCCGGACGCGGTGTTGGACGTCACGACGTCGATGGACAGTCCTTCCGTCGTCACCACCGATGTGGTGATCGTCGGATCCGGGGCCGGCGGCGCGATGGCGGCCCGAACCCTGGCCCGAGCCGGCCTGGCTGTCGTCGTGCTCGAGGAGGGGCGGCGCTGGACGGTCGAAGAGTTCCGCACCACCCACCCGATCGACCGCTACGCCGGCTTGTACCGCGGCGCCGGGGCCACCGTCGCGCTGGGCCGCCCGGCGGTGGTACTGCCCATGGGACGAGCGGTCGGCGGCACCACGGTCGTGAACTCGGGTACCTGTTTTCGCCCGCCCGATGCCGTGCAGCGGCGCTGGCGGGACGAGTTCGGCCTGACCCTGGCCGACCCGGACCGGTTCGCACCGCACCTGGACGACGTCGAGCGCACGCTGCAGGTCGCGCCGGTGCCCCTGGACGTAATGGGCCGCAACGGGAATCTGCTGCTCAATGCCGCTGGCTCGCTGGGTTGGCGGGCGGCGCCCATCCCGCGCAACGCACCGGGCTGCGACGGGTGCTGCCAGTGCGCGATCGGCTGCCCGCGCAACGCCAAATTCGGTGTGCATCTCAACGCGCTGCCGCAGGCATGCGCGGCCGGGGCGCGCATCATCTCGCACGCGCGCGTGGAACGGGTGCTGGTCGGCAACGGTCGCGCGCGGGGGGTGCGGGCGCGCCGCCCCGACGGCACTGCGATCGACCTCCTCGCCGACACGGTCGTCGTCGCAGCCGGCGCAACTGAGACGCCGATGTTGCTGCGGCGCAGTGGCATTGGTCGACACCCCCGGTTGGGCCGCAACCTCGCGCTGCATCCGGCGTCCATCCTGGCCGGCCGCTTCGAGGACGACGTGTACGCGTGGCGCGGCGTGCTGCAGAGCGCGGCTGTCCACCAATTCCACGAGTCCGACGGCGTCCTGATCGAGGCCACGTCCACGCCGCCGGGCATGGGGTCGATGGTGTACCCGGGCTACGGCGCGGAGTTGCTGCGCTGGCTCGACCGGGCACCCCAGATCGCGACGTTCGGTGCGATGGTCGCCGACGAGGGTGTCGGCTCGGTGCATTCGGTTCACGGCGAGACGGTGGTGCGCTATGACATCGCGCCTGCCGACATCGCCCGGCTGCGGGTCGCGCTGGGCGCCATTGGCCGGCTGCTATTCGCCGCCGGCGCGGTCGAGGTGCTCACGGGTCTGCCCGGTGCCATGACGGTGAGCTCGGAGGCCGACTTGCAGGACGTGCTGGCCCGGACCAACCCTCGGGCCCTGCATCTGGCTGCCTTCCACCCCACCGGGACGGCGGCCGCCGGCTCCGACGAGCAGGTCTGCCCGGTCGATTCGGCCGGCCGGCTACGCGGTGTCGACGGCGTCTGGGTGGCCGACGCTTCGCTTCTGCCCAGCTGCCCGGAGGTGAATCCGCAGGTTTCGATCATGGCGCTGGCGCTGGCGGTGGCCGGTGAGGTAGTTGGGCGCGCTGACTAAGCTCATATCGCGTGGCTGACTGGCAGTGGATTCTGGACGCCATCCATCCATTCGAGTACAACGTTGCCTCGCTCATGCCACCGGTTTTCGACGCCTATGCGCGGGTGTTCCATCCCGCGTACGACATCGACACGACAGAGCCGCTCTACCCCGTCTCCTGGCGTGCGGTGGCCCAAGCTAACCGCCGCATCGCACACCCGGCCATGGAATGGGGATCCCTGGTCGGCTCATGGGACTTGGGTAGCCAGTCAGGTCTCTGGGATCGTCGGCCTGACGTTGGCAGGCTTGCGGTTCCGACAACGTACGCACTCAGCCGCATCTTGCGGCGGTACACCAAAGCTGACGGGGTGATGTATGCGCTGTGGGACGGGTACGGCGGAATAGAGATAGCGAGCGCCGACCTGATCGAACTGCCGCATCGTCCGATGAAAGTGATAACCGGGGCGATCGCGGACGCGACCCGCCCATTCGGGATTGTCGGGCGCACCGCGAACCTATGGTGGGCCGGTGATCGGCAATGGTGCGTGGCCACCGACATCGATTTGATGACCACGTATGTCGGGGCCCGTGCAGAGTGCATTCGGGAAATCATCGACAGCGACGCGCTGGAAGCATTTTCGGTCACCAGCGATCAACGCGTGACGTGGGACGCGGATACTCTCAACCCTCGCCCCAGGCCCCCGCGCTAGCCCAGCGCTAACCCTCCAGCTTGTAGCCCAGCCCCCGCACCGTCACCAGGTGCACCGGATTGGCCGGGTCGGCCTCGATCTTGGACCGCAGGCGCTTGACGTGGACGTCGAGCGTCTTGGTGTCCCCCACGTAGTCCGCACCCCAGACCCGATCGATCAGCTGTCCCCGGGTCAGCACTCGCCCGCTATTGCGCATGAGGTATTCCAGCAGGTCAAACTCCTTGAGCGGCAAGGTAATAGCGTCACCATTCACGGAGACTACGTGCCGTTCGACGTCCATCCGGACCGGGCCCGACTCGAGAACTCCGTCGCTGATCTCGGAGTCGTCGTCCCCGCCGCGGCGCAACACCGCCCGGATCCGGGCGATCAGCTCGCGTGCCGAATACGGCTTGGTGACGTAGTCGTCGGCGCCCAACTCCAACCCGACCACTTTGTCGATCTCGCTGTCGCGCGCCGTCACCATGATCACCGGCACGCTGGAGCGGGAGCGCAACTGCTTGCACACATCGGTTCCGGACATGCCGGGCAGCATCAGATCCAACAGCACGATATCGGCGCCGGACCGGTCGAACTCGGCCAGCGCCGAAGGACCGTCGGTCACCACCGTGGCCTCGAAACCCTCCTTGCGGAGCAGAAATGCGAGTGGGTCGGCCAACGATTCCTCGTCCTCCACAATCAACACGCTTGTCATCGGCGCTGCTCCTCCTCATCGCTTCGCTTTGCATCGTCGTTCGCGCGTGTCATCAGCGGCTCAATTCTTCTTCTCGTTGAGACCTGGGCCTCAGTTCAATGCCCAGCAGTTGCTCAGGTTCTTCGTTGGCCGGCGCGGATGCCGGGCCGAACGCCGGGATGGACAACGTGAAGGTCGACCCGGTCCCCGGCTTGCTCCACACGCCGATACTGCCGCCATGGTTGGCCGCAACGTGCTTGACGATGGCCAGCCCCAGCCCGCTGCCCCCGGTGGCGCGCGACCGCGCCTTGTCACCGCGAAAGAACCGCTCGAACACCCGCTCCTGGTCTTCCAGCGCGATCCCGATGCCCCGGTCGGTCACCGCGATCTCTATATTGTCGCCGCGCCGGCGGCGGCTGATCGACACCAGCGACCCGCGCGGCGAGTAGGCAATGGCGTTGGATACCAGGTTCGCCAGCGCTGTTACCAGTAGCGTCTGGTCCCCCAGCACCTGCAAACCGCTGGGCGCATCGGTACGGATCTCGATGTTGGCGTTTTCAGCGGCCACCTTGTGGCGCGAAATCGCTTCCGACACCACGGCGTCGACGTCCACGTCGGTCACGTTGGACAACCGCTCGGCGCCCTGCAAGCGCGACAGCTCGATCAGTTCGGCCACCATGTCGCCCAACCGGTTGGCCTCGATCAGCACCTTCTCGGCGAAGCGACGGACCGTCTCGGTGTCATCGGCAGAGGCCAGCAAGGCCTCGGCGAGCAGGGTCATGGCGCCGACGGGTGTCTTGAGCTCGTGGCTAACGTTGGCCACGAAGTCACGCCTAGTCGCCTCCATGCGGGCGTAGTCGGATTGATCGTGGACGAACACCACGGCAAAGCGGCGGTCTTCGTCGCTCAGCAGCCGGGCATGTCCGTGCACCGAGAGCCCGGACCTGCCGCCAGGTCGCTTGACCGGTGCCAGATCGAACTCCACATCTTCACCGCCCAGCGCCTGCTGCGCGGCCTTCCAGGCAGCATCATCAAGCTGCCGGTCGCGCACCAGACCGAGTTCCCTCGCGCGATCGTTGAGGTACACGACGTCGCGGTGGTTATCGACCACCGCGGCGCCCATAGGCATCAGCGCGACGATGCGTTGGAGCATCTGCGCGACGGTGATCCCCGTCCAGTCGGTGGCGGCACGATGGCGGTGTAGCCCCACCTGCCGCGACAGCCGGGCGCCAACCGCGATGCCGACGGCCAGTGCCAGCCCGGACAAGACCCCGGCCAGCAACAGTGCCGAGAACACAGTCACATGCTGAATCCTACAAATCGGGTGAACGCTGCCCTAGCGGAGCGAGGCCAAAATCGGACAAGTCACACGCTTCGCCTCAGGTGTTCTGCCCACGTTAACCCGATGTTCAGCGGTAGACCCTTTTCCGGCTGCAGATCGCCGACATCAGCCTTTCGCCGCGCCCTGGCTCGCCACGGCTGCGGCACCGGCGGCAGCTGCCTCGGGGTCCAGGTACATGCCACCGGGAACCACTGGGCGCAGCTGAGCGTCCAGGTCGTAGCGAAGCGGAATGCCCGTCGGAATATTGAGCCCGACGACCTCGTCGTCGGACATCTGGTCCAGGTATTTGACCAGCGCACGCAGCGAGTTGCCGTGCGCGACGATCAGCACCGTCTTGCCGTACTGCAGATCGCCGACGATCACGTCGGTGTAATACGGAAGAAACCGGGCGACCACGTCGGACAGGCATTCGGTCAGTGGACCGCCGCCTACGTTCGAGTACCGCGGATCCGCATCCTGGCTGAACTCACTGCCCTTCTCGATCGGCGGTGGCGGGGTGTCGTAACTGCGCCGCCAGGCCATGAACTGCTGCTCGCCGTAGCGGGCCTTGGTCTCGGCTTTATCCAGCCCCTGCAGCGCGCCGTAGTGACGTTCGTTGAGGCGCCAGCTGCGTCGCACTGGGATCCACAGCCGGTCAGCGCGATCCAGCGCCAAGTGCGCGGTGCCAATCGCGCGCCGCAGCAATGAGGTGTACAGCACGTCGGGGGCCAGGTCGTGTTCGACCAACAACTCACCCGCGCGAACCGCTTCCGCCCGGCCTTTCTCGGTGAGCCCGACATCCACCCAGCCGGTGAATAGATTCAGCGCATTCCATTCGCTCTCGCCGTGGCGGAGCAGTACCAGCGTGCCCGGGTCACCCATGCGGAAAAGTCTCTCACGCTGTCAGACCCGCGGGTCATCCTCGCCTTCGACTCCCGTAAGCGGGAGGTGCCCCCACCTCATCGCGCTTCGCGCTCTGCATCGTCGTCTTCGTCGATGAGGTGCGCGAACGCTTCCAGGTTTTTCAGCGATTCACCGCGGGCGACCCGCCATTCCCATTCTTTCTGGATCGACGATCGAAAACCCAACTCCAGCAACGTATTGAAGTCCGAATCCACCGCCTCGAGCACCTGGCCGAGCACGCGGTCGATCTCGTCGGCGTCGACCGAGGCCAACGACATCCGGCCGACGAGATAGATGTCGCCGACCTTGTCGAGGGTGTAGGCGACTCCGTAGAGGCGGCGGTTGCGTTTGAGCAGGAACCGATACACGCCTTCGTGGTTCTCGTCGGGCTTGCGGCACACGAAAGCCTCCACCCGCACCGAATGCTCGCCGATGCTCAGGATCGTGTTCGTCTTGAGCCTGCGCTCACCGGGCAATTCCACGATGATTCCGGGTAGGCCGCCGCGGGCACCGGAGTGTTTGGAGTAGTTCAGTTCGCTGGCCCGCAGCGCGTCCTCGATCACCCGCTCGACACTCACGCGCCTACCCCCCGTCGGGCCGTCCAACGCCGCGGCTTGCGCTTGGCGACGAGGTCGCGCACCCGCCGCTGCCGTCCGGCGCTGAAATCGTCGATAGCGCGCCGGTAGCTGGCCAGCAGCGCGTCGGTGGTGTTCTCCCAGGAGAACGTGGCCGCATGCGTGGCCGCCGCCCGGCTCATCGCCCAGCCCTGGTGGCCATCCCTGGCCTTGAGCAGGTGATCAATGGCGTCGGCCCACTGCCCCACCTCGTGGCCGGACACCAGCGTGCCGGTGATCCCGGCGCGCACCGCCACCGGCAGTCCGCCCACCGCCGCCGCCACCACCGGCGTGCCGCAGGCCTGCGCCTCCACAGCAACCAGGCCGAACGATTCCGAGTAGCTGGGCACCGCAACCAGATCGGCCGCGTGGAACAGCGTGGCCAAATCACCGCGGGATTGCGGCGGCAGGAACGTCACCCGCGATGCGATGCCGAGTTCATCGGCAAGACGTGCCAACCCGTCGGGGGACGCCAGGCCGCTACCGGACGGCCCGCCGGCCACGACGACGCGCACGCCCGGCAGTCGCGCCGCCGCCCGCAGCACGATGTCGGGCGCCTTCAGCGGTTGGATGCGCCCGACGAAGGCCACCAACGGGTCGTCGAGCGCCAGCCCCAGCGCGGCCCGGGCCGCCGCCCGGTCACCCGGTCGAAACACCTCAAGGTCGACACCGGGGTGCACCACGTCAATCCGGGCCGGATCGGCGTGGTGCAATGAAATCAATTGCCGTGCTTCGTCTTCGGTGTTGACGATGAGGCGGTCCGCCTCGTCGACGACCTGCTGTTCGCCGACCGTGCGCAGCGGCGGCTCGGCGGTGTCGCCTTGAGCCAGCGCCGCATTCTTCACCGCGGCCAGCGTGTGCGCGGTATGCACCAACGGCACCGCCCAACGGTCGCGAGCCAGCCAGCCGACCTGACCGGACAGCCAGTAATGCGAATGCACGATGTCGTAGTAACCCGGCTCGTGCGCCGCTTCGGCGCGCAGCACCCCCGCGGCGAAGGCGCACAGCTGGGTCGGCAGGTCGTACTTATCCAAGCCCTCGAACGGCCCTGCGACCACGTTGCGGACCAGCACCCCCGGTGCCGCTCGCACCACCGGCGGGTCAGCGGATGCGGTGGCCCGAGTGAAGATCTCTACTTCGATGCCCCGCCTGGCCAGGTGCAGCGCGCTCTGCAGCACATAGACGTTCATCCCGCCGGCGTCGCCGGTGCCGGGCTGTGCCAGCGGCGACGTGTGCACAGCGAGCAGGGCCACCCGCCGTGGCTGGTCGTCGTATCGCACCCTGTCATCTTTACAGGACCCGCCGCGGCGTAAGCCCGGGCGCACGCCCCGCGCAGGCCATGCCGCTACTTGGCGACGGCCTCGGGCTCGGTGTCGACCAGCCGGGTGCTCAGGGCTCCCGACCGGCGCATCGCCCCCAACGGATCGGCGTAGAGCCCGTCCAGGGAGACGATGCCGGCTCCGGCCTCCTGCACGCGGTTGCCGAATGCGGTGACGCGGATGTCGCGCGGCGCCAGCACCGAGCGCTCGGCGAAGGCGGCCTCCACGTCGGTCATACCCTCCGGATACTCGGTGAAGGCCTGACCGCCGACCACCACGTCGTCGGGATTGAGCAGGTCGCGCAGCAGGGCAACGGCCCCGCCAAGCGCCCGCGCCCGCTCGCACAACAGCTCCCTGGCCTGCTGGTGGCCGGCCCGTGCCATGTGCAGCAGGTCGGTCATCGCAGACGTCGACGCCCCGCGGCGGTTAACGGGGGCCACGGCCGGGAGGATCCGGAGCCGACGCGCGGCCGCCAGGACAGCCTCGTCGCTGACGGTGGATTCCAGTTGCCCGGAGCCGCCCAGCAATTCCGAGTGCACCGGCAGCGGGGCAATGGTGCCCGGACCGCTGGTCGGGCAATGCACCCGGCCGCCGATCACCAAGGCATAGCCCACGGTCTCGCGCGCATACACGTACAAGCTGGTGGATGCGCCCGGCGCGAACCTCCGCATGCCGAGCAGCAGTTCGGCTCCGGCCATGGCGTCAACGTGCGACGCCACCGAGACCGGCAGGCCGAGCGCATCGGCCAGCACCGGCCCGACCGGCGCCCGCCGCCAACCCAGCCGCGAATGGTCGACCAGGCCGGTTGCGCTGTCGACGGTGCCGCCGATCGCCACGCCGACCCACAAGGCGCGCCGCCGGTGCCAGCGCCGCAGGTAACGGCTGGCGCTTTCAGCCAGGGACGTCAACGCCGGGCCCGCGGCGTTGAGCGGGGTAGGGGTCTCGACCGTGTCGAGGGTGCGCCCGAACAGGTCGGTGGCCACGATGCTGGTGGTGCGAGCACCGACATGGATGCCCAGCGTGACGAAGGGCTCGTGGTTGACCTCGACCGGCACCCGGGGGCGTCCGATCGCTCCGGATACGGCCAGATCGGCGCGTTCACGCAGTAGTCCGGCGTCGAGCAACGCGATCACCTGGCGGTTTACCGTGGCAATGCTCAGGGAGGTGACGTTGGCGATGACATCACGGCCTACCGGTCCGCGTAACCGGACGGCGCGAAATACCGACGCCGCAGCGGAGTCTGACAGGTGCAACGCCGGCGGCACGACCTGGCGGTATGCCCGCAACTGTCCGTCGTGGCCGGCGCCGCTGGGCGATTGATGGCTGAGGGTAGTCGAGTGCACTGGCAGTCCTTATCCGAGTTCCGATGGCCGGGTTCCTGGCCACACCCGCGACTTGCGTCAGTTCAGGCGCGGCACAGTACGCGACAACAACACGCGCCCGCGAAAAGACACGCGGTCGTCGTGCGGAACGAGGCACTGCAGTACACAACGAAAATTTAGCATGTTTATTAGAGTTGTCCCGGTGAGTTCCCCCGACCCGCAAAAGCCAGTCGCGGTGGTGACTGGAGCCAGTTCCGGGATCGGCGAGGCCACCGCCAAAATACTTGCGGCACAAGGTTTTCACGTAGTCGCGGTGGCACGCCGGGCCGCCCGGATCAACGCGTTGGCCGCCGAGATCGGGGGCGCCGCCGTTGTGGCCGACGTCACAGGAGACGAGGATGTGGCGGCGCTGGCCCGTGGACTGGACCGGGTCGACGTGCTCGTCAACAACGCCGGCGGCGCTAAAGGCCTGGCACCGGTGGCCGATGCCGACATGGAGCACTGGCGTTGGATGTGGGAGACCAACGTGCTGGGCACCTTACGGGTGACCCGCGCATTGCTGCCCAAGCTGATCGAGTCCGGCGACGGCCTGATAGTGACCGTGACTTCGATTGCGGCACTTGAGATCTACGACGGTGGGGCCGGCTACACCGCGGCAAAGCACGCTCAGGGCGCGTTGCACCGCACGCTGCGCGGCGAACTGCTGGGCAAGCCGGTGCGGCTCACCGAAATCGCCCCTGGGGCGGTGGAGACGGAATTCTCGCTGGTTCGCTTCGACGGCGATGAGCAACGCGCGGACGCCGTCTACTCCGGTATGACACCGTTGGTGGCCGGGGACATCGCCGAAGTGATCGGGTTCGTGGCGTCGCGGCCCTCGCACGTCAATCTGGACCAGATCATCATCCGGCCCCGCGATCAGGCTAGTGCCACCCGCCGAGCGACCCGCCCGGTTTAACCACCCGGCCCCGGGCTAGTCGGGGTACCCGACAGGCTGGGCGCCGTTGACGGGGTAGCCGGCGCAGTGACCGGAATCTTGGTGCCAGGAGGCTTAGCCGACGGTGGCGGTAGTGCCGACATCGATACCCAGGTGTCCCAGTCCACGGCCCAGTCCCAGATGTCGCCGTCAGAATAGGAGAGCTGGATCGAGCTGCCGGTGACCTCGACCGGGTCGCCGTACATCGCCGTGGGGAAGTACTCCGCCGCGTCGGCCGTCGACAGGTTGATGCAGCCGTTGGTGACGTTGCTGTTGCCCTGGGCGCCGGCACTGGACGGGTTGGCGTGGATGAACTCGCCGTTATTGGAGATCCGCACGGCCCAACGCTCGTGCACGTTGCTATAGCCGGCGGCGGGGTTGGACATGTAGAAGTCGGCGTACTTCTCGGTGACGACGTGGATGCCGTTGCGGGTGACGTTGCGGGCCTTGTCGGCCTCGCCGTAGCTGCACGGGAAGTCCATGATCACGCCGGCGTCGGTGACCACCTGGATGCGGTGTGAGGAGACCTCGGCCTTGACGACCTGCCGCCGGCCGATCTGGATGTTCAACGACATGTCCTGCAGACCGT
>JALHRH010000012.1 GCA_022841565.1 Mycobacterium sp.
GGCAGGGACGCTCGCACGCGATCCGGCTGGCGCAGGAGGGTGCCAACATCATCGGCTTCGATCTGTGCGCCCAGATCGAGTCTGTTCCTTACTCGATGGCCTCGCCCGATGATCTCGAAGAAACGGTCAACCTGGTCGAAAAGGAGGGGGCAAGGATGGTGGCGGCCGAGGCTGACGTGCGTGACCCCGCCGCGGTGACCGCCGTCTTGGAGCGTGGTCTTGCCGAGTTCGACTTTGTCGACATCGTCTTGGCCAACGCGGGGATCATGCCGACGTTCGGTGCGCTGGCCGATGACGACCGGGCCTTCCACGATGCGGTCGACGTGATGTTGAGCGGTGTTTTCAACACGGTACGGGCGGCCTTGCCCTCGATGATCGCCCGCGATCAGGGTGGCGCCATCGTGTTGACGAGTTCGACGGCCGGCCTCAAGGGCATGGGCGACGGTTCGGCGGGCACTCTGGGGTACACAGCAGCCAAGCATGGCGTGGTGGGGTTGATGCGCGCCTGGGCCAATGCCCTGGGCCCGCATTTCATCAGGGTCAACACGGTGCATCCCACCGGCGTGAACACGCCGATGGTCGCCAATGAGGCGTCGATGCAATGGTTGTCGGAAAACCCGGCCATGGTGGAGAACATGCGCAACATCCTGCCGGTGCCCATGGTCGAGCCGGAGGACATCAGCAATGCGATCGTGTGGCTGGTCTCCGACGACGCCCAATACGTGACCGGCGCGACGATTCCGGTCGACGCGGGCTTCCTGGCCCGATGACCCTACGGCGGCTGCCGCGGGCCACGAACTAAGTAGGGACTCACATATGACGTGCCGAAAATTACCGCCTCCCCGGACTAGGATGGCGTCGTGACGCGCAACGAAACGAGCTCTCAACAAACGCTCAAACGGCGAAACAACGGCCGGGCGCCGGTTCGCCAGCGGCTGAAGCGCGAAGAGCGCCGCCACCTGATTCTGGCGGGCGCCCGGAAAGCCTTCTCCAAGTCTGGCGACCTCAACGGCACCACGATCAAGGCCATCGCCCAAGAGGCCAAGATCAGTGAAGGCGTGATCTACCAGCACTTTACGAGCAAGGAGGAGCTGTTCTTCGCGGCGATCGTCGAGCCACTGCGTGACGCCGTGGAAACGGTTGTCAACGAAGTGGGTGATTTCAACCCGCTACGCGCTCAGGACGAGGACATTGGAGACCTCACGCGTCGCTTTTGGGCGACCATGATCAAGACCATGGAGCAGGTGTTGCCGCTCATGGGGCTCGTCCTGTTCGGCGAGACCGCCCGTGCTCGATCGTTCTACCGGGGTCCGTTCACCGATGCAGTGAACGAACTCGCCGACACCTGGCAACGGATCTACGACCAACACGGAATGGCTTACAACGCCCGGGAGGTCGCGCTGTCGAGTATCGGCATCGCGATCGCCTTCTCGTTGGACAGCCGGTATCGACGCGGCGGCAGCGATCTAGCCGCGAGTCTTGACGCGCTGGCGGTCATCACGCAGGGCGGTTTCTGGCCGCAGTTGCCGAGCGCCGACGCTCGGGTTCTACCGGTACTGACGTAGCAACGGCATGCGGGAATTGGCGGGTCGCACCGCCGTCGTGACCGGAGCGGCAAGCGGAATCGGGCTGAGTTTGGCCGACCGCTTCGCCGCCGAGGGGATGAACCTCGTTGTCGCCGATATCGATTCGGAGCGACTCGACGTCACCGTCGAGCGACTGCGGGGAGCGGGCGCCAACGCGATCGGGTTGCCAACCGACGTATCGTCGGCGCCGGCGCTCGACGCGCTCGCCGCGGCGGCTACGGCCGAGTTCGGTCTTCCACATGTCGTGTGCGCAAACGCCGGAGTCAACCGGTTCGCGGGTTTCCAGGATCTTTCCCTCGACGACTGGCGGTGGATAGTCGGGGTGAACCTGATGGGTGTGGTACACACGGCACGCAGCTTCCTGCCGCTGCTGCGGCAGGGGAGAAACGGCTGCCTGGCGATCACCGGGTCGATGGCTTCGCTGATGTGCGTCACCAATGCCGCCGCCTACAACGCCGCGAAACACGGGGTGCTGGCGATCGCGGAGAGCCTGCACGCCGAACTCGTTGCCGAAGGACGGCATGACATCGGGATCACCCTGCTATGTCCGGGTCCGGTCCGAACCGATATCGCGCGTTCGGCACGCCACCGGATGGGGCCAGTCGTCGAACAGACCGCGGCAGACCAGCGCTTCGAGCGCTTGCTGACGGCATCGGGCATCGAACCCCGGGACGCTGCGGACCTGTTGGCCGATGGCATCAAAGAAGACCGGCGATTCGTCTTCACTCATCCTGAGCTAGCCCGTCATGCCGTCGAGCGGCGCTCGGCGTCGATGCTCGCGGGGCTCAACGTTTCCGGCGCCACTTGCGCAAGCTGACGGGTTCGGGTTCGGGTGCCGGCTCGCCGTAGTAATGCACGATCGTGGGGTAGGGGGTCTCGGCCACATACACGTCGCCGTGCGAATCGACGGCCACCCCGTGGATCGACACGAAGGCATCGGGGTCAAAACCCCACTTACCGGTCCCGATGCGAGAAATCTCTTGCCCGCTCTCGTCAAGGATCCGGACCCGGCAGCCCAGGTTAGGTACGTCGCGTTGGTAACGCACGCGAGGGCCTTCACCGACGAACACGGCCGTCCCGCCGCCGGCCATCGGCACCGATCGCAGACATTGCGGGTAGTAGGCGTGCCACTGCTCGAGGAACCTGCCATCCAAGGTGAACAGCTGCAAGCGAAAGTTTTCCCGATCGCAGATCAGAACGCGGTCGTCGCCCACGAAGCAAATCCCGTGCGGCAGACTGAACTCGCCGGGATCACTGCCGGGCGCGCCCCATGAGTTCAGCCAGTGCCCGTCGGCGGTGAATCGATGCACGGCGGCGTTGCGGTAGCCGTCGGTGACGAAGACGTCCTCGGTGAGCGGGTGCACGAGGGCATCGGTCGGGCGGTTGAAAGGTACCCCGCTGAACGGCTTGCTGGATTTTCCGTCGCCGATCGTCAGCAGGTTCTGGCCGTCGGTGCGGAGTTTGCGCACGGTGTGTTTGAGGTCCACCGTCCACACGTTGTCTTCGGCGTCAATCGACACGCCGTGCGGCATCACGAATTGCCCAGTGCCCCAACGGTCAACCACGGTGCCGTCTGGATTGAGGACCACCACCGGTATGGGGCCCCGGTTGAACACGAAGACGCGGTCGGTGCTGTCGACCGCGACTGAGGTCGCCGCGCCGCCGTAGGACACGCCGGCGGGCAGCGTCGGCCAATCCGGGTCGGGCTCGTAGCGACCGATCGTTACGGGTGTCTGGCGGATTGCTGGCGGCATGTCTCTCCTCGCGGTCGTGCGGCTCGACGGGCGGGGGTCTCACATGGCAATCTATCAAAGTGAGTACTTGCTTATCAATGGGTACCACCGAGCGCCGTGCCAGCCCGCCGTGAACGGCTGAGGCGATCCTTCGCTGCGGGCGAGTATGGTCATAGGGCGGCCGTATCTATAGAGTGAGTGCTCGTATATTTAGCTGCGGAAGGAGAAACATGGAATTGAGCGGAGTGGGTGCACTGGTCACCGGCGGGGCCTCGGGATTGGGGGAAGCGACGGTGCGCGCGCTGGCCTCCAAGAACGCCATCGTCACCGTGGTCGATCGGGATGTCGAGCGTGGTAAGCAGTTGGCCGCCGAAATCGACGGCGTCCGGTTCGCGGAGTGCGACGTCACCGATGACGATCAGGTCGCGCAGGCCGTGCGCGTGGCGTCCGACGGGGTGCAGCTGCGCATCGCAGCCAACTGCGCTGGGGTCGGAGCAGCCATCCGGACCATCGACCGCGGCGGTAATCCGCACAACCGCAAGGTCTTTGACCGCGTGGTAAGGGTCAACCTGATCGGCACCTTCCTGGTGCTCAGCCGCGCCGCCGCCGTCATGGCGACCACCACCCCCGATGCCGACGGGTTGCGCGGCGTGGTGATCAACACCGCATCGGTCGCCGCGTTCGACGGACAGGTGGGCCAACTCTCTTACGCCGCCTCCAAGGCCGGGGTGGTCGGGATGACACTGCCGGCCGCCCGCGATCTCGCTGGCGTCGGGATCCGGGTATGCACCATCGCTCCGGGCCTGTTCGACACCCCGATGATGGCCAGCACCACCGAGCGGGTCCGGCAGGGACTGGCCGCCAGCGTCGTGGCACCACATCGCCTGGGGCGCCCGCAGGAATACGCCACGCTGGCGCTGGCGATCGCCGAGAACAGTTACCTCAACGGCGAAGTGATCCGCCTTGACGGGGCCATCCGATTGCAGCCGAAGTAACGAGGGCCGGGCATGTCCGATTTCGCGTTCACGCAGATATTCGGTGCGGTGGCCGACGCGGTCGCGGGCCGGGCGGCCGTCGTGTGGCGCTCGCGCAGCATGTCATTCGCCGAATTGTCCGCTCGGGCCGACGGGTTGGCGTCGTTTCTGCGCGGCCGCGGAATCGGAGCGAGTGGACCGGTGCCAGTGGGGCCGCGGTGGGCGTCGGGCCAGGATCACGTAGCCGTCCTGGCCCGCAATCGGCCGGAATGGATCGAGGTCATGCTGGGGTGCTTTCGCGCCAGAGCGGTGCCGTTCAACGTCAACTACCGCTACACGGCCCCCGAGCTGGCGCAGGTCCTCGCCATGGGACGCCCGCGGGCGGTGGTCTTCGAGGCGAGCTACGCGCCGCTGATCGAGAAGGTCGCCGGCGAACTGGACACCGCCGTCACCCTGGTGCAGCTCGCCGACGAAAGCGGGATCATCCCACGCGACGGCATTCACGACTATGAGCCCGCGGTCGCGACACCCCACTGCCACTTGCCGGAGGCAACGGCCGACGACCGCTACCTATTGTTGACCGGGGGCACGACGGGCAAACCCAAGGGCGTGCTGTGGCGTCAGGCCGACCTTTATGCCGCTGCGTTGCAGGGCTTTCGCCGGCAGGGAATCGCCGAGTACACGTCGCTCGACGAGATCGTCGAGCGCGCCCGCACGGCCTCGCACACGATCCTCCCGGCGCCACCGATGATGCATGGGAGCGCGCAATGGGCGGCGTTGGCCGCCTTGCTGGCCGGGCACACTGTCGTGCTCTGCGATACCAACACCCGGTTCGACGCCGGTGAAACCATCGACTTGGTGGAGCGCTGGAATGTGTGCCAGCTCGTCATCGGGGGTGACGCGTTCGCCCGCCCGCTCATTGACGCGTTGCGCAACCGTCGCCGTTCGATGCCGGGATTGAAGATCATCACCACCGGTGCGGTGGCCCTGACGACATCGGCGGAACACGAGTTACGCGCCCTGCTGCCGGACGTGACGATCGTCGACGCCGCCGGGGCGTCCGAGACCGGTCCGCAGATGCAGCGGCGTTGCGCAAGCAGCGGCCAGCGCCCCGCGACGTTCACGCCGGGAGCGGGCACCTGTGTGTTGAGCGGCGACCGATCCCGGCCGCTGCCGGTTGACTCCGAAGAGGTTGGCTGGTTGGCCCGCAGCGGCCGCGTGCCGCTCGGCTACCTCGATGAGCCCGACTTGACTGCACGAGCGTTCCCAGTGCGCGACGGTGTGCGCTATGCCATCCCCGGGGACCGGGCCCGCTATGTCGCCGGTGGCGGCGTCGAGCTGCTGGGCCGAGATGCTGCGGTCATCAATACCGGGGGCGAGAAGGTCTTCGCCGAGGAGGTGGAGGAGGCGCTCTGCGGGCACCCCGGCGTGTACGACGCCGTTGTGGTGGGCTGTCCGCACGAGCGGTGGGGCAACGAGGTGGTAGCGGTGGTGGCTGTACGGCCCACGGCCGAAGTGTCCGACGACGAGCTGACCGCTTTTGTCGGAAATCGCCTGGCTCGTTACAAGATTCCGAAACGAGTGGTGCGCGTCGACGTGGTCGTGCGCTCGGCCGCGGGCAAGCCGGACTACCGCTGGGCGCGGCACAAGGCCCAGGGCGGCGCCGGGCAGGACCACACACGACAAGCGCAGGAGTACGCATGAAATTCGGGTTCACCTGCGAACAGGACGAACTGCGGGCCACGGTGCGCAGTTTCTTAGCCGCCAAGTCGCCGGAATCGGAGGTCCGTCGGCTAATGGCCACCGAGCAGGGCTACGACCCGGCCGTGTGGAAACAAATGGCGGGCCAGCTTGGTCTGCACGGCCTGGCCATTCCGGAAATCTACGGCGGCTCAGGTTTCTCGGCCGTCGAGCTCGGGATTGTGTTCGAGGAGATGGGTCGGGCCGCGTTCGGCGGACCGTTCTTCGCCAGCATTGCCTATGCCGCGGCCGTCTTGCTGTGCTGCGATGACGAGAGCGCTAAGCAGCGCTATCTGCCCAAAATCGCTGCCGGGGAACTGATTGCGACGGTCGCAGTGGTCGAACCCGGGGATTCGTGGGACTTGGACGCGGTCGAGATGACTGCCCACCCGGATGGGGCCGACTACCGCCTGGACGGCACCAAGCTCTTCGTGCTCGATGGGCATAACGCCGACGTGGTGTTCGTTGCGGCGCGCGTGGACGGGGCGTTGTCGGTGCTGGCGGTCTCCGGCGATGCCGAAGGTCTGATGCGGGTGCCGCTTGCCACCATGGATCAGACCCGCAAGCAAGCGCGCCTGGAATTCGATGACGTTGCGGCGCATCTCGTGGGTCGCATCGGTGACGGCCAGGGGGTGCTCGAGCAGGCCGCGCGTTTCGCGGTCGTCGCGCTGGCTGCTGAGCAGGCGGGAGGCGCGCAGCGAGTATTGGACGCGACGGTCGAGTACGCGAAGGTGCGGGTCCAGTTCGGCCGCCCGATCGGTAGCTTCCAGGCGATCAAGCACAAGTGCGCCGACATGCTGCTGGCGGTCGAGACCGCCAAGTCCGCGGCCTACTATGCCAGTTGGGCGGCCGCGGAAGCACCGGAGGAGCTGCCAGTGGTCGCGCCGATGGCCAAGGCTTACTGCTCCGAGGCGTTCACCCGATGCGCCGCCGACACGATCCAGGTGCACGGCGGGATCGGCTTCACCTGGGAGCACTTCGCGCACATCTATTTCAAACGGGCGAAGTCGTCCGAGCTGCTGTTTGGTGATCCTGCGCAGCACCGCAAGCGGCTCGCGGAAGCGCTCGGCATCTGAAAATATGCGAATACTCACTTATTAAAGGGTTGCGCGGACAGCGCGGATGCCCTCTAATCAAGGGGTGGCCATTGATTTCACTTTGTCGCCGGAGATCGAGCACGTCCGCGATCGCGTCCGGGACTTCATTCAACACTGTGTACGCCCGATCGAGGAGAAAGGCGACAGCGCCGGCTGGCAACGCGATGAGTGGGTCGCGGCGCTGGCCGAGCTGCGCGCAGAAGCTCAACAACGCGGTCTGTGGTTGCCGCATATGCCGGTCGAATGGGGCGGTATGGGGCTGGGTCATGTGGCGATGGCGACGGTGTCGGCCGAAGCCGGTCGCAGCCGGCTGGGACCGCTAGCGCTGAATGCACAGGCGCCGGACGAGGGCAACATGCACACGCTGCTGCATTGGGGCACCGACGAGCAGAAAGAGAAGTACCTGCGACCACTGTGCGAGGGCTACCGATTGGTCGACGGACGTAAGCGGTCCTACCGGTCGTGCTTCGCGCTGACCGAACCCGACGTGGCGGGCTCGGACCCAACGTTGATCGAGACCGCTGCCGAGCCCGACGGCGACGACTGGGTCATCAACGGGCGCAAGTGGTTCATCACCGGCGCACGCGGCGCCAAAGTCGCTATCCTGATCGCCCGCACGAGCAAGGACCCCGACATCCCGCAGGCGGGCACGACCGCGTTCCTGGTCGACCTGCCCGCCGACGGTTGGGAGATTGTCCGCGACATCGGGACCATGGCGGGTTCGCACAACCACTGCGAGATCCTCATCACAGACTTGCGCGTCCCCGGGTCCAACGTGCTGGGTGAACTCGGCCAGGGCCACCTGCTGGGCCAGTACCGGTTGGGACCGGCCCGGCTGGCCCACTGCATGCGCTGGATCGGCCAAGCCGAGACCGCACTGGACTTGATGGTCGACCGGGCTCTCAAGCGATACAGCCACGGCTCGCTGCTCGCCGACAAGCAGGGCATCCAGTGGCTGATCGCGGAGTCAGCGATCGAGCTGTATCAGGCCAAGCTCATGGTGTTGCACGCCGCGCATCTGATCGACGCGAAAGCAGACTTCCGCGGCGAGGTCTCGATGACCAAGCATTTCGTGGCCAACAGCTTGTGGCGGATCATCGATCGGGCCGTTCAGGTCCACGGCGCGATGGGCTATTCCACCGACACGCCGCTCGCGAACCTGCTCAAGCAGGCGCGCTGGGCTCGAGTCGCCGACGGGGCCGACGAGATCCACCTGATGCGCGCCGCCGAGCGCACGATCGACACCTACCGACGAACCGGGTCCACGGCCGCGGCCACCGGAAACCTACCCCTGTGAATCAGGCATCGGCACCAACCGAAGAACGCCTGCGCGAGCGGGTCCGCGAGATCGTCACGGCGTTTGGACCCGTTGACCGCGCCGGCCCCGAGATGCTGGGTGCCCTGTTCGACGCCGGCCTTGCCTGGGTGTGGTTTCCGATCGGTCTGGGTGGCCTCGGGATCGAGGCCCAGCAACAGGCCACGATTGCCGACGAGGTCAAGGCGCTGGGCGGAAGCCTCCGGCGGGCATACTTCAACCCGGTGGGCACCGGCATGGCGGCGCCGGTGCTGGTGTCCTACGGGCGTGCTGACCAGTGCCGACGATGGTTACGCTCACTGTTCACCGGAAACGAAATCTGGTGCCAGCTCTTCAGCGAGCCCGCGGCCGGTTCCGACCTGGCCGCCGTCACCACCCGCGCGGTCCGTGATGGCGACGGATGGCGGGTCACCGGGCAGAAGGTGTGGTCGACGCTGGCTCACCAAGCCCGCTGGGGCATTCTGCTGGCCCGCACCGATGCGGCGGCCGGCAAGCACCAGGGATTGACATTCTTCGTCGTCGACATGCATCAGCCCGGTGTCGACGTTCGACCGCTGCGGCAGCTCACCGGGGACGCCGAATTCAACGAGGTGTTCCTGGAAAGCGCTTGGGTACCAGACGATCAGCGGGTCGGCGCGGTCGGCGACGGCTGGCGGGTCGCACTGGGCACACTGATGAACGAACGGCAAGCGATCGCAAACGTGTCGAGCACCCCGCCGCAGACCATGCAACGCGCCATCGACCTTTACCGGCGATCCCGGACGGCCTCGGGTCCGGATGCCCTTGATCAGCTGATGAGGCTGTGGATTGCCGACAAAGTCATTCGCCTGACCAACACTCGGGCGAGCCAGCTGCGAGCCTCGGGTGCACCCGGCCCGGAGGGGTCGGTGGGCAAGTTGGCTCGCACCTCCATCAATCAGGACTTGCTGGAGTTCTGTGTCGGCCTGATGGGCGCCGAGGGGATGCTGTATCCCGCGCACGGCTACGACGCGGATGTCCGAAATGCGGACCGGGACACCATGTCCGATCTGCGCTGGCAGTTTCTGCGTAGCAGGGCGGGCACGATCGAGGGTGGAACCTCGGAGATTCAGCGGACGGTGCTCGGCGAGCGGGTGCTTGGTCTGCCGCGCGAGCCGCGAGCCGACCGCGTACCCGCGGTGCACAGCGGGGCGAAATGACGGTGCCCTCTCCGTTGGCCGGCGTGCGGGTGCTCGACATGTCGCGCGTCCTGGCGGGCCCGTTCGCTGGCCGGATGCTCGCGGACCTCGGGGCCGACGTGGTGAAAGTCGAGCCGCCGGAAGGGGATTCGACCCGGCTGTGGGGTGAGGTAAGGGCCGGGTTGTCGGGCTTCTACACCCAACAGAACGCGGGCAAACGCAACGTCTGTGTGTCGCTTACCCAGCCCGCGGGTGTTCGGCTGATCCGGGGTCTGGCAGCCCACTCGGACGTCGTGATCGAAAACTTTCGACCGGGGGTGGCGCGCCGCTTGGGCATCGGCTGGGAAGACTTGAGCGCGGACAACCCTGGCCTGGTCATGCTGTCGATCAGCGGCTACGGGCAGGATGAGCCTGACCCGCCGCGCCCGGCGTTCGCCCCGGTGATCCACGCGGCGTGTGGTCTGATCGAACGCCAGGCCCGAGACGACGGCACTGCGCCGACCGATCCGATGCTGTCGATCGCCGACCTGCTGGCCGGCCTGCACGGCCTGGTGGCGGTGCTGGCCGCGCTGCGGCTGCGCGAACGTACCGGGGCTGGGCAGTTCATCGACATGTCGATGCTCGATGCCATGCTCGCCTCCGACGACTACGCCCATCACTACCTCGACCGCTCTGAAGTCGATCGGCTCGGCGGGCTGTTATGGGAGACGAAATACGGCTACGTGATGACCGCCGGTGACCGTAGGCACACCTGGAAGCAGATCTCGACCGCGCACCATCTCGGCGATGGTCTGCCCGCCGAGGCGCCCCTGGTCGACAAGATCGCCGCCCGCCAGCGGGTCCTAACCGAGTGGTTTCTTTCGCTGGCCGACTCTGCGCAGGTTCATCAGGCTCTACAGGCCGCCGGTCTTGTTGGTGCCGATATGCTTTCGCCGCAACAGGTCTGGGCCGGACCGGATGTCGCCCACCGAGCCATTGTCGCCGAAATCGACGGACGTGATGGCGCGCCGCGCCGGGTCGTGCAGTCTCCTTACCGGTTCTCCTCGGCCGCCAGCGGTGTGCGAGGCCCGGCACCGTTTCGCGGTGAGCACAACGCCGAGGTGCTGGTGGAGTGGGCAGGCTTGGCAGCCCACGAGATCGACGCGCTGGCAAGGCGGCGGGTCTTGCTCGCAGACGGGGGAGTAGGAGCGGGGCGGTAAAGTCCGCTCATGCCTGTCCGTCACCGTTCTTGCGCAAGCCACGCTTCAATACCGTTATGGGACCGTGGATTTCGAGCTGGCAGGCGAGCCGTACATCCGGGCCGTCGCGACCGCATTCACCCAGGCGCGCCCGTTCCGCGGGGTCTGCCGGCGCAACATTTTCGGCGCCTGCCAGCAGCCTGACGAAGCAGATCGTGCACTCGCCTTTTCCGTGGCACAGTGTCGGCCACCGGTATCCCTGGCGCAGCGCTGCCGCTAGCAACGACTCCTCGGTCTCGACGACGATGTTGTGCCCGGACGGCTCTACCCGAACGACGCTACCGCTGCGCGGCCGGCGCGCGTCGCCATGTTCGGGGACATCGGGCAATGGCATGGGCGCCCTTAGCGGGTGAGGTCCACCAGCCTCGCAGCGTTGGAACGCATCACCAAGCGGACCTGTTGCTCGGTCAAGCTGTCCAGTGCGGCAGCGAAATCCATTGGTGTGGTGAGTCCTTCGGCGTGGGGATAATCGCTGCCGAACAGCACCCGGTCGGCTCCGATCAGTTTCACCAGCCCGACGATGTCGTCTTCGTGGAATGGGGCCACGTAGATGTTGCGCTTGAATGTCTCGCTGGGCAAGGCGGTGAGCGGACCTCCCGGGGTCAGTCCCATTGCCGAGGACATCTTCGCGGCCTTGTCCATGCCTTTGAGTAGTGGTGCGACCCATGACGATCCGTTCTCGATGCTCAACACCTCGATGCCGGGGAATCGGCCGAAGAGATTGTGCAGGATCATTGCCGCGAGCGTGTCGCCGATCGGCCGCTCGACCACGCAGGTGTACTGCTGGAATGCCGAATACCGCATCAGCGGGACATCACTGGGCTCGCCCCACTGCGTCGAGTACATCGCCGCGAAGCCGGCATTGCCGACATGCAGAATCACTCGCACCCCGGTGCGCTCCACCTCCGCCCAGAACTTGTCGAACCTGGGCAGGCCCGGTGAGATGCCCTGCACCGGGCCGGTGCGCATATAGATGAACTTCGCACCGAGTTCGACCACCCGATGCAATTCGGCGATGGCCCAATCGATGTCAACGAGGCTGAGCATCGGAACACCGAACACTCGGGAATCAGCGCCGTAACCCCATTCGTCCTCCACCCAGCGGTTGAACGCACGATAGTTGGCGGTGAGCACGTCGGGCATGTCTTCCAGGTCGGGTTCCACCAGCACGCCAACGGTGGGCAACATGACCACCGCTTCGAGGTTTTGCTCGTCCATCAATGCAACCCGCTCGGGCTTGCGGTAGAGCTCGGGAATCTGGCTGGGCCGGATGTAGTCGTCGCCGCTCAGCGAACGCTTGGTGTCGGTGCCGCTGAAGAATCGCTGCAGCGCGCCCGGCGCGGCCGTCTGGTCCAGCGCGTTGAACGGCATGAAGGTGACCAAGCGGTCGCGGACCACCCATTTGCGCGCCGGCTCCTTGCCGGATACCAGGTGCAGGGCGTCGTCACGAAACCGTGGGTCGATGTGGCGGGTGAAGCAGTCGTCGGTTTCGTAGTAGTGATTGTCGACGTCAATCGCCTGGTACGTCGGCGCGGGTGCCGTTGCGGCGGTCATGACGGTGCTCCTATCGGCGAAGGCGCGGGTGGCCGGCCCGCTCGGTTACTTGACAGCCCATCGAAACGTGAAGACTTGAGCAGGTCGCGGGCAACGTGGGTGATCTGGATCTCGTCGGTACCGCCATAGATTTGCAGCACTTTGGCGTCCCGGGCCAGCTGCTCCACCTCGAACTCAGACATATAGCCGTTGCCACCGAAGACCTGGACCGCGTCCATGGCTGTCTGCACGGCCGCTCCGGCCGCATACAGCTTCATCGCCGAGGCTGTCGCCAGACTCAAAGCCCGGCCCTCGGCCACCGCGGTGAGGTATCGGAATACCAGCGCCTCGACGTTGAGTCTGGCGACTTCCATGTGGGCCAGCTTCTGCTGGACGAGCTGGAACGACCCGATCGGCCGGCCGAACTGGACGCGGTCGCGAGCGTATGCGCAACACAGTTCCAGACAGCGCTCGATGATGCCCAGCGCCATGGCGGCTACGGTGGCCCGTTCGCGGGTAAAAGTCGCCTTCGCCCCGCCAGTGGATTGCGCACCTGTGGCCCTACGAACGGGAACCGCTTCGCCCAGCAGCCGGTCACCGGCGACCACCACCTCGTGCAGGAACAGCTCACCGGTAGGGGAGGCGTGCATGCCCATTTTGCGTAACGGAGCAGAGCGGGTCAGTCCGGGTTGGTCACCGTCGAGCACGAACGATCCCACCGGCCTGCCGTCGGCCGGTCCGCCGTCATCGATCCGGGCGAGTACCACAAGGGTGTCGGCGAAAGGTCCATTGGTGATGAAAGTCTTTGAGCCCGAAAGCATCCAGCCGTCGCGATGGGGCCGGGCCAGAGTCCGCATACCGCCGAAGGCGTCCGAGCCGCTAGTGGATTCGGTGATTGCCCATGCGCCGATGGTGTCCAAGGTCAGTAGATCGCGGGCCCAGCGCCGCCGCTGCTCAGCGGTGCCCTGGGCGAGGATGGCGTGAGCGGCCAGGCCGACCGATACGCCCAGTGCGGTCACCATGCCCGGCGAACACCGGGACAGTTCGATCAACGGGAGCAGGCCCAGGACGGCGCGGCCCCAGGGATCGTTTCCGTCGTCGTAGGGCTGTCCCGATGCGACGGTGTCGAAGCGCTCGGCTGCGGTCTCAGCCAGTCCGAACGTCTGGTACAGCTGCCGTAGCAGCTCGTAGGGGGGTTCGCCAGCCTCTAGGTTTTCCCGGTGCGGTCTGACTCGAGTGTTTACGAACTTGCGCAGCGCCGCCCGCATCTCCAGATCGACATCGCGCCACTGCATCACGGAACAGACGGTACCATAAGTAAGCGAGTATTTGTTTTTTTGATTGGCCCTTGGCGAGCTAAGCGCTCACTCGCTAAGGTCATCCTTGACCAACGAACAGAGGAGCCCTTCGTGACCAGCGAACAGATCCAAGAGCGGATGTGCCCTCACATCGACTTCACGTCGGATGAGACGCGCGATGATCTCTACGGTCTCCTCGGTCGGCTGCAGCAGCAGTGTCCGGTGGTGCGTACCGACGCCCACGGCGGCTACTGGGTGGTCACCCGCTACCAGGACGTCAGCACAGTGCTGTGCGACTACGACAACTTCACCTCCACCGAAGGGGTGACGGTACCGCGGGTGGAGGTGCCGTTGCGTGCGCTGCCCATGGAGTCGGATCCGCCGCTGCAGCATGAGTACCGCAAGCTGATCAACCCCTTCCTGTCGCCGGCCAAATCGGCGGCGATGGAACCCGCGGTGCGGCAGATCGTGCGCGAATATCTCGACCGTTTCGCGGATCAAGGTCGTTGCGATGCGGTGTCGGCGCTTGCGCAGCATGTGTCCAGTACGGTGCTCTTTCGACTGGTGTTCCAGGCCGACGAATCCGACATGGAGTCGCTGCACGAGTCGGTAGCAGCGTTCGCGTACGAGCCCACCAGCCCTAAGGCGATGGAAGGCGCGCTGCGACTGATCAGCTGGTGCTACGGGCTCATCGGGGAACGTCGGGAGAATCCTCGCGGGGGCCTGGTGCAGGCTGTCGTCGACGGCACCGTGCAGGGTCGACCCGTCACCGACGAGGAAGCGCTGGGCATCTTGTCGCTGCTGATCTTCGGCGGTTTCGACACGACAGCCAACGCCATCGCGTCCTCGCTGGTCCACCTGGCCAGGAATCCGGCGTTGCAGAAGCAACTACGCGAGCATCCGGAACGTCTGAAGCCGGCGATGGAGGAGTTCTTGAGATATGACCCGCCGGTGATCGGGCTGTCCCGCCGCGCCATCAAGGACGTCGAGGTCGGCGGTCAGCTGATCTCGGCCGGCGATGCCGTCTACTTTTCGTTGGCCGGGGCCAATCACGATCCCGATCAGTTCCTCGCCCCCAACGACTTTCGAGCCGACCGGTGGCCGAACAAGCACCTGACCTTCAGCGCCGGTGTGCACCGGTGCGTCGGGTCACACCTGGCGCGCGTGATGCTGCAGGTGACACTGGAGGAGATCCTGGCCGTGATGCACGATATCCGGCTCGAAGGTGACGTCGAGTACTACCAGGCGACCGCCCGAGGCCCGAAGGCGCTGCACATCACGTTCACCCCGCATCGGAGAGAGACCTGAGTGAGCGTCTCTGCCGAACTGCGACAGTTCGAAGCGGCGGCGCGCGCATTTCTGGAAAAGCGGTACCGCCGGCGAACGGTTGATGCTCCCGACGAGTCCAGCAGCGGGCCGATCGTCCTCTTCGAACAGCCCGATCCTCAGCTCGACCGTGCCAACGTCGAGCGGGCGCGGCAATGGCTGGCCGAACGGTTCGATGCCGGATTCGGCTGGATCACCGGGCCCCGCGAGTGGGGCGGTGCCGGGCTCACCGCAGCGCATCAAGAACTCTACGTGCGCATTGAGGCCGAGTACGAAGTTCCCGATGTGGGAAATCTGCACATGGGGTTGACGACGATCGCGCCGACGGTCGCGGCGCACGGTTCAGGTGCCCAGCGCGCCAAGTACTTACGGGCGATCTATCGAGGTGAACTGGTCGCCTGCCAATTGTTCAGTGAACCCGGCGCCGGCAGCGACCTTGCCGCGCTGGCCACCCGCGCCGAGCCCGCCGGGGACGGGTGGGTGCTCAACGGGCAGAAAGTGTGGACGTCCGCGGCTCAGCACGCGGACATCGGTGAGGTGGTCTGTCGCAGCGACCCGAGCCTGCCCAAGCACAAAGGGATCACCGCCTTCATCGTCGAGCTGAACAGCCCGGGGGTAGAAGTGCGGCCGCTGCGGCAAATGACCGGCGGCGCCAGTTTCAACGAGGTCTTCCTGCGTGACGTGTGGGTGCCCGACAGCAACCGGCTGGGCGATGTCAACGACGGCTGGCGAATCGTCATGACCAGCCTGGCCGAGGAGCGGGCGCGGATCCGCAGCGGTCCGATCGGTGAGTCCAGCGAGCACTTTCGACGTGTCCTTCAACTGGCCCGCGCGCATCGGCGGACCCAGGATCCGCTGGTGCGCGACCGGCTGGCGCGGATGGCCGTGCAGGACTGGTCGACCGCGCTGCTGGGCCAGCGGATCGCCGACTGTGCCGGCCCCGAGGGTGCCGGGGCCGAACTGGCCTTGACCAAGCTGGCGCTGGGCGCCGACCAGCGTCTTCGGGCAGAGCTGGTGTGCGACGTGTTGGGGGCCGCGGTATGCGCCAGAGTAAGCGACGACGATTGGGGCTGGGCCGATTTCGTTCTGTCGGTGCCCGCATTGGGCATTGCCGGCGGCACCGACGAGATCGTGCGTAACACGCTGGGGGAGCGGGTGTTGGGCTTGCCCAAGGAACCCGGTCCGGACCCGCGTACCCCGTTCCGCGAACTGGTGCGCGGCTGAGGCGCCTGTTGGGCCACGGGTCACCGACGCGAACATGTTGTGCACGCGGCGATCTGGAGAACCTCGCCCGGGCTCATTGTCCAGCGTGGTCTGTTCTTCGTCGCTGCCGCAACGACGGAAGTCCTGGGAGTCCGGCAGTCGACGCGTCACCGGTGTGCTGCCGGAGTGCACGATTGCGCTCGGACAGCATCAAATTGTGTGCGTAACGTGTCGGGAAATGTCTCAGAAAGCCACCGAAAAACAGCCGGTTGAACCAGGTGTGTGTGTACGTGGCAACCCCGGCAAGGCCAGCTTCGACTGTCTGTTCGGCGACTTGGCGCGTTTGCGCGACCATGAACCCCGGTAGGGCGTCGACGATCGCGCGGGCGCCCACCAAATCGACCATCTCGGATTCGGTGAAACCCGGGGCGGTGGCCGTGAATGTCACGCCGGTTCCGCGGTATTCAGTGCAGAGTCCCTCGGTGAGCTTGTACAGAAAACTCTTGGCCGGGCAATAGAACCCTTGCAGCGGAACACCGGGCATGTGGGCTGCGACCGAGCAGACGTTCACGACTCGGCCATAGCCGCGTTCGAGCATGCCGGGGAGCACGAGATGAATGAGTCGCGCAGGGCTCAACGCCATCAGTTGGATATGGCGCTGATGCGACTCCCATGGTTTTTCGGTGTATCCGCCCGATTCGCTGGTGCCGGCGCAATTGACGAGTACGTCCACATCGATACTCCGCCTGTCGATTTCGCCGACTAGCACCGTTGGGCCGTCTGACTGCGACAGGTCGGCCGCAACCACGACGACGTCGGTGTCGTGTGCAGTGCGCAACTCGGCGGCGAGTGCTTCGAGGCGTTCTGAGCGGCGTGCCGTGATGACGAGGGAGAATCCGCGTTCGGCGAAAACGCGCGCGATATCTCGTCCGATACCGGAGGAAGCGCCGGTAACCAGCGCACGACGCCGCCGATCGACCGGTCTGATCGCTGTTCGCATTCGCGGGCTTCCTGGGTTGCTTGGGAGCCATCAAGCGTTTTTGAGTGCTTGAGGTTGGGGACGATGTTCAGGCGTCGGGGTGCAGCGCTTCCTACGGGTGTGCCTCGGCCCGGCCGGCCGACGGCCGACCGGCATCGAATTCCTCATTTACCGATTTCAGGAGCAGAAAACACATGACGTAGAACCAGATGAAGAAGCCGGTCGCCGCGAGGTAGAACGTGAAGAGCCCGTTCCACGCAAACGGTCCACTGAAGAAGAACAGCACGAACGCGCTGGGCGCCATCAGCATCACTACCCACAGACACAGGTAACCGGACCAGCGAGGAAACTCCGGCGCTTTGCCCTTATCCATCAGGATCGCCAGGCCGATGCAGAGGAGCTGCAGCTGAGCAGGAAAGACCATGGACAGGAGGGGCAGCCATCCGAGGTCATTCAGGGTTTGCAGCATCTCGTCTGAATGAGTCGAGGCACGGTAAGCCGCTGCTTGCCACGGAAAGGTCGGGACCAGGAAGAGCACTCCGCCAGCAGCGGCGGCCAACAATTGGGTCCACGCGAGTGCCGAGGCGGCACCCTCGATCTTGCGCATCCGGATGGCGATGACCGCGGCCAGGGGAAGGGTGAGGGTTCCACCAATGCCGATCAGCAGGGTGCAGATCTTGATGCCGGTGGGATTGCCGCGAAACATCGCAGCGACCTGCGCTGGGCTGTCAGAAGGCGACGGCAGCGGAAGCCATCCCGCAATGATGAGACCAATGAGTATGGTTGGCGCCATTCCCAGGGCCATCCATAGGCAAATGCGCTGGGTACTCAAGCTTGTGTTCATCCGAATCAAGCCTTCCGAGTCGTGTGCCGGTGAATAACGGTGCGCCGCAATGGCGTAGCGATGACTACCGCGGCGGGCTGGTCTCGAACGCGTCCTCCCAGTTGGTGCGGCAACTCATCAACGTCCCGGCCGAGTCCCCAGCCGGGAATGGGCCACTCCTGGCTGGACTGAGACCGCCGGCGCTAGACAGTTAATATGTTAATGAGTTAGCGTTTACTCGGCAAGGTGCTGATACGGTCACTCGTGTCATAGCCGGCGAATGCGGCTTGCTCGCTTCCTAGACCCGAGACCGAAAGGGTGCGGGAAACCTGCGGCGTGCGCGGGATTCCCGCGCATTAGACCCACGGCGCAGCTCGGCGGCAACACCCGTGGCGGCCGTCTAGACCAATTGAGTAGACAGTCAGCGAGGGGACAGCACGATCGATGACCGAAGTGATCGATGTCGACCGTCGTGACGAACGCATCGGGAATCCCCATGTGCCGGGCGAGGCCGGCGTATGGATCCTGCTATTTGGCGACATGGCGGTCTTTGCCCTCCTGTTCGGGCTCTACCTGCACGGCCGCAGCCAGGACCCGGCGCTCTACGCCGCATCGCAGCCGGCCCTCAACCGCAACCTCGGTGCCATCAACACCGTTGTCCTGCTCACCAGTTCGCTGCTGGTGGTCTTTGCGACCAGGGCGATCCGGAGCCGACGGTGGCGGCCGTACGCGCAGCGGCTGATACTTGGCGGCGCCGGCGTGGGCAGCGTATTCGTGATCATCAAGGTCGTCGAATACCACGATAAGGTCGCGGTCGGGATCACAACGAGCACCAACCCGTTTTTCATGTACTACTACGTGCTGACCGGCGTCCATCTGGCTCACGTGATCGTGGGTCTGATAGTGCTGCTTGCTCTTTCACGGCTGGCGCGCTTGCCTGAGCCGACCACCACCCACATCGCGTACTTCGAAGGTGGAGCCTGCTTCTGGCACCTGGTCGACCTGCTGTGGATCGTGATCTTCCCGCTTCTCTTCCTGGTCAGATGACCGTGCGCTCCCTGGCACGAACCAAGGCGACATCGGTATGGCTGCTGCTGGTGGGGCTCACCGTCGTCTCCTGGGCGCTAGGTACCCGGCACCTGTCCGGCGGCGACCATCACATGCCCGCGAGCGTGGTCCTATGCATCGTCGCGGTGTTCAAGGTCCGCCTGGTGGGCCTGTACTTCATGGAGCTGCGAGACGCGCCGATCGCACTCCGCGGAGCCTTCGAGGGCTACTGTGTGGCACTCCTGAGCCTGCTGATCGGGATGTATCTGGCTGTTTGACAATCGCATTCACATAGACAGTCGGTCGGAACGCCGCCGACGGGCGGGCCGTAGCCATTGTCACGATCCGGAATGAGCGACCGCATGGCTGAACAGCCGGGAAGGATGTTCCGCCACATGTGATTCGATTCGGACACCGCTCTTGGGGTTGGCGGGTCTACCGCTGCGGGAAAAGATTGTCGCCGTAGCGCGAGTAGCCCGGCGTCACAAAGTATTCGAACGCGGCATGTCCACTTTCGCCCCGGTCCGACCGGCATAGTGCATGGTGGTCATAGCCGGCACCGGCGACCGTGTACTCAGGTAGGGCGCTGCGATCGGCCAGATCCCAGGTGTCGTGATCGATCAGCAGTGGGCCCTTGTCGTCGCCCTGGAACCATCCTCGCCACCCCATATACAGTGCCGACCTCAAAAAGTAGCGCGGGGAATAGAAGTCACAGCGGAACGCATGCCTGTCACCATCTTCGGTAAGTAGTACGACGTCTATCGAATCGGCCTCGATCACCGGTAGTCCACTGCGCCAGCGATACTCGTGTTCCCAGCCGATCACTCGAAGCGGCTGGTCGCAACCTAACCGCTTGAGCACTGATCCGCTCAGGTAGTCATAGATGCCGGGCGCCCGTTCCATCACATACAGGAAGGCCGCCCACTCGTCGAACTGTGCGTACATCAGCGTGTAGAGCGTCCCGTGGCGGCTTACGTGCGACGTCGGTTGGCCGGCCTTGGGGTTTTGATCTGGCTGCACCCCCCAGGAATGATCGCGGCCGCCGAACCAGTACTCGGGGTCGATGCGACGCTCACCGCCGGGGTAGGCGAGGGTGCCACTGGCCCGGCCGACGATGTTATAGCGCACAAGGTCGTGCACCACCTTGCCGTCGCGTATCTCAAGATGATGGTCCTCTACGTGTGGTTCGAAGGTGGTCTCGAACTCGATGTCGAACGCGATCCCGGACGGATTGTCTTCCAATACATAGCGCATGCGGCGCAACGGTTCTGGCGTCTCGATGCGCAACGGTCCGACGGCCATCTCATGCACGGCGGGCCGCAGATGGCGCGACGCCCGAAAGTTGTGCTGTGTTGCTGCCACGGTCACGCCGGCCCATGCTTCTTGGACGTTGCGATTGATGTACTGCCCTATCCCGGCCCCGACCATCGTGGTGCGATCCCGGGAATCAGAAACGCTCATCCACATGCGTTCGCGGTAGTCGGGATCGGATGTGTGAACGGTGTCCAGAGTGTAGGGAATCTGGTGCAGGAAGGAATCGTCCGCGGGAGTCAAGCGGCCGGTCATCGTTGCTGCACTCTCAAGTAGCGGCGCACTTGGCGCATTCGGCGCACGGGTTCGGGTTTCTGCACGCGGAACGGCCCGACGCTGATGTCCTGGCGGGCTGGGCGCGGGTCTGCGGGAGTTCGTCGGGCGGTCATCCTGGACGCCTCCTCGATACCATTACCCGATAAGTAGCACTCGCTATCCGACTCTCGCACGGGAGATTGACGATTGCAAGTAGCAGGTGCTATCTAGTAGTGGTGGCCGTTCAGTCTGCTGCCCGGTGCGCAGAGGTCTAAGGAGCGCGAGAATGCGGGTTTTGCTGACCAACGACGATGGCATCGATGCGCCCGGGCTTCGTGCGCTAGCGCAGCACCTCAGTGCTGCAGGACACCAAACAATCGTGTTGGCACCGGCAGAAGACTGCAGCGCATCGGGCGCGGCACTTGGACCGCTTCGCCTGGACCGCCCAAGTCTGATGCGACAAACAACACTGGCCGGGCTGGAATCGATTCGGGCATACTCGCTTCCGTCACCGCCGGCACTGTGCGTGCTGGCTGCCTTCCTCGGCGGCCCAGACTTCTGCCCGGACGTCGTGGTGTCCGGAATCAACGCGGGTCCCAACACTGGCCGGGTAATACTGCACTCTGGGACTGTGGGCGCGGCCCTCGTCGCGACACATTTCGGGGCGCGTGCGCTGGCGGTGAGTCACGGGGCACTCACAGGTCCGCGGAATTGGTTTGGGGCTGCGAAGCTCGCTGCAGCTATTGTGCCCTGGCTCTATACAGCGCCGCCGAAGACCGTGATCAACCTCAACGTGCCACAAACGAGCAATGGGGCACTGCCGCGGATCCGGCCCGCCCGTCTTGCAGATTTTGGCAGAGAAATGAGCATGCAGATCTCTCCCGAGCGCGGGGGTCTACACGAGCTGCACTGGCGGCAATCCGCGATCTCGCATCCGGCCGACACCGACGCGGCCTTACTGTCGGGCGGATTCGCCACGATGACATCACTTTCCGGACTCGGGGAGTCTGATGTCAATCTCGACGAACTGATGACGGCATTGAATGCCTAGACAGAGGCAGTCACGGCGCACCACTGCGCAATTGCGCGATGCATTACTCGCAGCAGCACGTGAGCTGTTTTCCGAGCGAGGATTCGCCGCGACCTCGACACGTGACATCGCCAAGCTGGCGGATGCGGCGGAGCACTTGATCTATAAGCATTTCAAGAGCAAGGCCGGCTTGTTTTCCGCGGCGGTGTTCGAACCGCTGTCGCTCGCGCTCGACGCGCAACTCGCTCAGCTCGAAAGTAGCTTTCGGCAACCGGAATCGGTGCCGGAGCGCATCGCCGATTTCGTCGAGATGCTGCTGCCCTTGTTGCAGGAGAATCGACGTCTGTTGGTCGCATATCTCAACGCGATGACCTTCCACGATAGTGATTTCACAGCCACGGGCGACACCGGCATCGTGTCTCTAATTGACTACCTCCATCGACTGGAAAGAGTGCATGATCATGCGCCTCCTGGAACCCGGATCGTCGTCGACGATCCGATGATGGAGACCCGGCTTTCCTTCGCGATGGTCTTCGCTGTGGTCGTCTTTCAGGATTTCCTATTCGCCCCTGCCGAACAGGACGAGAAGCGACAGCTCGCTGCCATCGTCAAGCTACTCAGCACTGGCCTGGGCGCCGATATGCCGGAAACGCCTGAAAAGAACAAGCCGGCAAAGAAACGAGGAGGCAAGCGATGAGCGACGACAGCGAGGCGCTGCGCGCAGATGTCGAACAACGGCTTCTCACCTATGCGCGGGCGCACGAACCCGGCGGCACATATGGCGGCACACTCACGGTAGAGGGCCGGGCCGGCGAGGGCGATTCGCTGGAGAACTGGTTTTTCCGTCTGACGCGTAACGGAAGCGAAGCGCGCTTGGTGCTTCGACGAAACGGTTTGAGCGTGGCGAGCGAAAGCAACCGTCGTCGTGAATACCAGGTCCTGGCGCGCCTGCAGGGAACGGGTTTGCCAATTCCTCGGGTGGAATGGCTGGACGAAACAGGGGAACATTTCGGCCGGCCGGGGTTCACGATGGAGCGCTGCGAAGGAGCCGCGGATCTGTTCGCCCTGACGCCAGGAAATCGCTGCAGCTGGGACGAGGCAACGCGATTGGCGCTGGCGCGTCGACTCACGCAACTGATGGCGCAGATCCATGGCCTGGACTGGCGTGGGCTGGGTCTCGCCGAGGTTCTCCAGGTGCCAGAGACGTCGATTGCGCAGTCCCGTCTGCAGACGATCCTCGACGAGATCGACCGCTACCGGCTAGAGCCGTATCCCGAGATCGACGAGACGGTGGACTGGCTCCGCCAGGCCCTGCCCCCGCCCGGTGATTTGGTGCTGACCCATGGGGACTTTCGAGCAGTCCAGGCGTTACTGAGTCCCGACGCGCGGATATGTGCGCTCCTTGATTGGGAATTCGCCCGGCTGTCGGATCCGATCGAAGAGCTCGCGCATTTTCTGATGCCGCCGATGGAGGCACTGCACACCATCCCCGGCGCGTGGGAGGCAGCCGACTTCATCCGCGACTATGAAGAGACCTCCGGTCTCAGTATCGACAAAGATGCGTTGATCTGGTGGAGAGTGTTGAACATGCTCTGGGTCGTCAGTTTCATGTTGCAGAATCTCAACGGCATCGTGGAAAACCAGGTCAACAGCATCCGCACGCACGCGTTCGTATCGCGCCTGCTCGGGATGTTGCTTTCGCTCACCCGTTCAGAAGGAATCTGAAAGATGCGCCCCACTTCCACAGAAAGCCTGCAATGCATGCGACGCGTGCTCATCGAGATCATCGTGCCGAAACTGGCCGACTCGTATGCGTTCGAGCAGATCGGCCATCACATCGTCGCTCTCGAGGACTTGGCGCGTCATTGTCACGATGTGATCCCCAACTTGATGCGAGCCAACGATGAAATGCTTGTTCTTGTCGACGCCGCGCGTGGCTTGCTCGATGAGAAAGACGCGCTCGCAACCGAACTCGATGCCGGTGCACACATGGCTCGCAACGCCCCGACCCAGTATCCGAATTTCGACGATTTGCTCCGACGCTATATCACACTGCGGGGGTTGCTCTCGCGGATCATCACAGCGTGGCCGCGGACCCGTGACCTATCGCCGCAACAATCGGCGATAAGAGAAGCCGTCCGCGCACATTTGGAAACCCAAGTGCGCCGTTTCAGCTAAGGATTACCCGCGCTCGATTGTGGATCTGGCGACGCGGCACGCCATGAATCCGTCGTGATATTCACACTCGGTGGACGGTCGAGCGCTGCACCGAAGCACAAGGACGCCGACGGCGAGTAGGTGGTCGTGCGCTGCCGCGCGGGGCGGCCGATGCCCGAGGCGATGCCGATCAGATCGGCGACGCTCTTGGACGAGCCGAACTCCGAGCCGGCCATCCTGGAGATCGTCTCCTCCATCAGCGTGCCACCGAGGTCGTTGGCGCCGCCGTTGAGCATCACCTGGGCACGCTCGACGCCAAGCTTGACCCAGCTGGTCTGGATGTTGGAGATCTTGCCGTGCAACATGATCCGCGCCAACGCGTGCACCGCACGGTTGTCGCGGTGGGTCGGACCCGGGCGCGCACCGCCCGCCAGATACAGCGGCGAGGACTGGTGCACGAACGGCAGCGGCACGAACTCGGTGAAACCGCCGGTGCGGTCCTGGATCTCGCGCAGCAGCCGCAGGTGCCCGACCCAGTGGCGGGGCGCATCGACATGGCCGTACATCATCGTGGAGCTGGAGCGCAGCCCCACCTCGTGCGCGGTGCTGATCACCTCGATCCACAGCGAGGTCGGCAATTTGCCCTTCGTCAGTACCCAGCGCACCTCGTCATCGAGAATTTCGGCGGCGGTCCCCGGGACGGAACCCAGTCCGGCTTCTCGCAGCGCGATAAGCCACTCGCGAATGCTTAAGCCGCTCTTGGTGACTCCGTTGGCTATCTCCATTGGGCTGAACGCGTGCACATGCATCGACGGCACCCGCGCCAGCACCGCGCGGACCAGGTCGGCGTACCCCGTGACCGGCAGCTCGGGGTCGATACCGCCCTGCATACACACCTCGGTGGCGCCGGCGAGGTGTGCCTGCCATGCCCGCTCGGCTACCTCGTCGGTCGACAGCGAGTAGGCGTCGGCGTCGCCCTTGCGCTGGGCGAAGGCGCAGAAGCGGCAGCCCGTGTAGCAGATGTTGGTGAAATTGATGTTGCGGTTGACCACGAACGTCACGTCGTCGCCGACGGTGTCGCGGCGCAGTGAATCGGCCAGTGCGGCAACGGCATCCAGTGCCGGACCAGCTGCGGTGGCCAGTGCCAGATACTCGTTGTCGGTGCACCCCGCGGGATCCCGCTCGGCCGAACGCAACGCGGCCAGAACGTCGGTGCCGACACGTTCGGGCGCGCGGGCGGCCAGCTCGTGCACCTTCTCGCGGATCGACTCCCAGTCACCGAACGCGCTGCCTAGGTCGCTGCGGGTCTCGGTGAGCCTGCCTTCGGCGTCGATCGCCGTGTGTAGATCGGTTCGGCCCAACGACTCGGTCGCCTCGTCGGGTTCCTGCCACGGGCTGCCCCGGGGATTGACGTCGCGGGCGTAGCCGGATCCGGGGTCGGCCAGTGCGTCGACATGCCCGCGCACTCGCGGGTCGATCCACGCCGCGCCCGCCTGCACATACTGCGGGTGCGCGGTGAGCCGCTGGACCAGGTCGTAGCCGGCCTCCGCCGTGATGGCGGCGAGTTCGTCCACCGCGGGCCAGGGTCGCTCGGGGTTGACGTGGTCGGGCGTCAGCGGCGACACCCCGCCCCAGTCGTCCACGCCGGCGCCAATCAGTGCCAGACACTCAGCCCTCGACACCAGGTTCGGCGGGGCCTGGATGCGCATCTTGGGACCCAGCACCAGGCGGGTGACGGCCAGCGTCGCTTGGAAATCGTCGATGCCTGCGTCGGGCATCGCGGCCATCGCGGTGTGGGCCTTGGCGCAAAAGTTCTGCACGATCACTTCCTGGACGTGCCCGAACTCCCGGTGCGACCGGCGAATCGCGTGGATGGTCTCGGCCCGCTCGGTCAGCGTCTCCCCGATCCCTACCAACAGCCCGGTGGTGAACGGGATGGACAACCGGCCCGCATCGTCGAGCGTGCGCAATCGCACCGCGGGATCCTTGTCGGGGCTGCCGAAGTGCGCCAGACCCCGGGTTTCGCTGAGCCGCCGTGACGTGGTTTCGAGCATCAAGCCCATCGATGGAGCGACCGGCTTGAGTCGCGCCAGCTCCGACCAGCTCATCACACCCGGGTTTACGTGCGGCAGCAGCCCGGTCTCCTCGAGCACCCGGATCGCCATCGCTCGCACATAGTCCAGCGTCGACTCGTAACCGCGCTGGCCGAGCCAACGGCGGGCCTCGTCCCAGCGAGCCTCTGGGCGGTCGCCGAGCGTGAAAAGTGCTTCCTTGCAACCTAATACGGCTCCGCGATGCGCAACGTCGAGGATCTCGTCGGGCTCCATGAACATGGCTTTGCCGGTGGCCCGGAGCTTGCCTGGCACCGTCACGAAGGTGCAGTAGTGGCACGTGTCGCGGCACAGGCGGGTGACGGGGATGAATACCTTGCGCGAGTAGCTGACCGGCAACCTACCGGTGGCGCCGACCCGGCCCGCGGCCCGCAGTCCGGCGTCACGGACCCGCGCCGCGCTGGCGCACAAGTCGGCGAGATCGTCCCCACGCGCCGTCAGGGCGGTCGCGGCTTCGTCGATGTTGAGTGCCACGCCGTCACGCGCCCGCCGCAGTACCCGCCGAAGCGCCGCGGTTCCGCGCCCGGATGTCTGCGACGGAATGGTCGGGCTGGGCAGATCGGTGCCGCGCCGAGTGTTCTGAGGGCCGACGTACGAGGAAGGGGGAATGAGAACGCTCACCGTGCCGCGAGGTCGTCGGCAATATCGCGGGCGCCCAGGATCCCGGCGCTGGCGGCCGCCTCGGTCCACACACCCCGAATCGGGACGGAGCCGTCACCCACGAACCACAGGCCGGGCACCGTCTCACTGCGGCGGGCCAGCTTGGTCCCCGACAGTGCCTGGCTGTACCACATGCCGCCGCGTTCGATCAGCTGCCGCTCCTCGATGGCGTCGTCGAGGCCAGGGAAGTAAAACCGCTCAACCTCCTGCAGCCGCTGGTAGAGCGCCTCGGTCCCGCCCCATTCCTCCACTCGCGAGCGCGGCCCCCAGTAGACGCTGCACAGGACCTGCTTTCCCGGCTGCACGCCCCAGGGCGCCCGGTTGTGGGACCACATGAACTGGGTCCATTCCGGATCGGGATTCAGCACGACGTGCCAGTTGAAGTCGGAGGGCAGGATTTCGCGGTTGAGCAGGGTGATCGAGTACCAGCCGCTGAACCGGTGCTCGCCCCATTCGGTGGCGTTGACGCGTGCTACCTCGGCGGGCACCGGGTCGAGCAGGGACGGCAGCCGGCCGTTGCCGGTGGCGAGGGCCACGGCTGGGGCGTGGACTTCGGTGCCGTCGCGCAGCCGAACCCCAACGGCGGCATCGCCGTTCATCAGCACCCGGTCGACCTTGCGGCCCCGCCAGATGGTCCCGCCTTTCCGCTCGATGGCCTGGGCCATCGGCACGAATACCCCCTCGCGGTAGTCGGGGTAGACCTCCGGATAGACCGATTCACCGGCCAAGAATGCGCGGAGAAAGCCCAGGGCACCCCAGACCGTCACGAGGCTGACGGCCTCCATGGGCAGGGCGTGAATGAAGGAGACGAGGCCGCACAACAGGAAGGTTGTCACCGGGTCCTCAGTCTGTTTGGCCAGCCAATCGACGAACAAGACATCGTCCATATCGGTGAGTTCGTCGAACGGTATCGCCAGTCCTTCAACGAGCACCCGCTTGATTTCTTCTCGATATTCGCCGAGCGGTACCGGCGAGAAGGCCTGGATAGCCTCGGTCATCGCCTCAGCAGAGGGGTACCACGAGAAGAGTTCGCGGTGCTCCCGGTTGCCCCACAGCGACACTCGAACCGACGGCTGCGAGGTCATCGGTCCGATGTCAGCACCCAGTTTGTGGGCCAGGGGAAGCCACCACCCACCCGTCCAGAGCGGAGAGATGAGCACCGCCTGCAAGAGCACGCGGTTGCCCTTGATCCAGAATGGCCGCACGTTGAAGGCGACCTCTTTGGTCTCGCAGATCAGCAGGGGCCGCAGCCCTTGTAGGAGCGCTTCGCCGGCACAGCAAACACCGGCAGCGCCGCCCCCCACGATGATCACGTCGTACTCGGCGTCAGCTCCAGTCATTGAGCACTTCCTTCTAGGCGGCTCCTGCGGCTGGCGAGGAAACCGAGTTAGTGTACCGCGTTGTATTGTACAGTGATGTACTGTACGGTAGAGTACACAAGATATCAAGCGCGAAAACCGCATCTAGATGGCGCAGAGGATGACTGCAGAAGAGTTTGTGGCACCCCTCGCGGGGAATCGGTCAGGGCCGCGGCGTAAGGCCGCGGAAATGGATGAGGCAATCGTCACCGCCGCGGAGCGCCTCTTGCGGGCGCGCGGTTTCGACGGGCTCACCATGAACGACGTCGCCCTTGAGGCACGGGTGAGCAAAGCGAGCCTGTATCAGCGGTGGCCGTCCAAGAGCGAGTTGGTCATCGCGGTGCTCGACCGCCTCTCGCCCCAAGCTATCGACCCGCCCTCAACCGGTGACGTGTGGAAAGACCTCCGTCAGATTGTGGCCGACCTGGTCGACATGTCCAACGACATCAGAGGGCTCGCGGTCGCCGTCATCAGCGCCGCGTCCTTTGACCAGGAGCTCGCTGACGCGTTCCACAGCCTGGTCCGCCGGCGCCAGGACGCAGAGCTGGCGATCGTCGACGAGGCGGTGCGAAACGGGCAACTGCCGAACACGGTCAATCGTCAGCTATTGGTCGACGCACTGGTCTCGATCATCTGGTTCCGCATCCTGATCTCGGGGGAGCCGATCGAACCCGATTTTCCTGACGAGGTCATCCGTCTCTTGCGAAGCGGGCTCGACGCTCGTTCGTAGCGCCACATCATCCGACGAGAGGACCGGCTATGAAGTTGCAGGGAACGGCCAACGACCGCTACAACCCCCCGCCATGCTGACCGAGGCGTCGGGGGCGGTGACCGCGCTTCCTCGCGAATCGAAGCGGGCCCGGCCCATCCTCCTGTGGGCATTGGTGGGCGGCGGTTTCGTGGCGCTCGCCCTGTGGATGTGGGTTGGCGCCCTGGTGGCCGGTGATCTGCGCCCTACCCCGGTGGGCCCGAGCCCCGTGCCTACGTGGCTGCGCATATCGGTCGCGGTGTGGCAGGTCGTCTACGGTGGGTTGCTCGTCATCACCTTCTTCTTCGTGCTAGTCAAACCCTGGTGGCGCGAGCGGCGCCTCACCTTCGACGGGATGTTCCTCATTTCCTGGCTGGTGGCCTGGGCCGTACAGGACGCGTGGCCGAACTACACGGTGCAGTGGTTCAACTACAACTCCCTATTCATCAACCTCGGGTGCCCGCAGTGTCGGGTGCCCGGGTGGCAGAGCCCGAACGGGACCCAGATGACCGAGCCGCTGATCTTCATGGGCGGCATGTACGCCGGCGCGTTCCTCGCCTGCCTGCTGTGCAACGTGGTGATGCGCAAGGCCAAGGCCCGTTGGCCACAGCTCGGAACCGTCGGCATGATCGGGGTGGCGTTCGCCTTCATGGTCTTGCTCGACTTCCTCGCCGAATTGGTATGGATGCGGGCCGGCACCTACACCTACGGCGGGGCCATCCGAGAACTCTCGATGGGCGCGGGTCACTACTACCAGTTCCCCGTCTACGAGTCGTTGCTGTGGGGAGCCACGTGGGCGGGAATAGCCTGCATCCGCTACTTCAAGGACGACAGGGGCAACTCCCTCGTCGAGAAGGGCGCCGACCGGCTCGCCGTCGGTGAAGGGAAGCGGGCGGTGCTGCGGTTGCTGGCCTTAATCGGCGTCGTCAACGTCATCATCCTGGTGACCTACAACATCCCCAGCCAGTGGCTCGGCACCCACGCTGACGATTTCCCAGACGAGATCCTGCACGGCTCGTACTACACCAACATGATGTGCGGACCCGGTTCGGACTACGCATGTCCGGGGCCACGCGTGCCGATCTCAGTGGGCCCGGACAGCGCCCACACGACCCCGGAGGGTGGCTTCAGGGCACCCAAAGGTTTGCCCGATCAGACCAAGAACGCAGGTGGCTAGATGGCCGTCATTTCCGCCGACCCGGCCGTGGTCGTCACGAAGCACCCTCGCACCGGGGGTCCCGCAACGGTCTTGGCCGTCGTCGGGGCCGCATTCGTAGTCCTACAGATCTGGGTTTACGGCGCGTGGATCTTTTCCGGCGATGCCCATAGCCAGTCCATGGGTAGCGACCAGATGGACACCGGCGCCAAGGTTGTGGCGTGGCTCGTGCAGCTGGCCTCGTCGACGGCGCTCGTCGTCGCCATCGTGTACTGCGCTCGCCGGTGGCGGCGAGAGGGGCGCATGCCCTGGGACGCCATGCTCGCCGTCGCGTGGCTGTCGGCGTATTGGCAAGAGGTCACGTGCAACTACCTTCGCCCGATGTTCCTGTACAACTCCTACTCGGTGAATTTGGGCTCGTGGTACGGCCACATTCCCGGTTGGATCAGCCCGAACGCCCGCAACCTGCCGGAACCGCTGCTGATGGCCGGGCCGGTCTACGGCTACTGGTTCATCCTGTGCGCCGCAATCTTTTGCGCGATCGCCCGACGGATCCATCGGCGACGCCCGCAGACCGGTGGCTGGGCGCTGTTCGGGATCGGTGTCGTTGTCCTTGGGCTGATGGACCTGCTCCTGGAGCTGATCTTCATCCGCACGGGCATGTTCGCCTACTCGGGCGTCATCCGAAGCCTGTCGTTGTGGGGAGGCAAAACCTACCAATTCCCGCTGTACGAGCCTGTGCTCATCGGTGTCCTCTGCACGACCATGGGCCTCTTGCGTTACTACCGCGACGACAGAGGCTTCTCGGCCATCGAGCGCGGTAGCGAATCGATCCGGCCGTTCGGTTCGCCGTCGAGCAGCGCATCGTCCAAGTGGGTGTCGATGGTGCGGACGTTGGCCCTCGTTGGGCTCGTCAACGTCATGTTCGGCGCCTTCAATTTGTTTTACGTGTGGACAAGTCTGTACGTCGACGAGTTCCCGGCATACCCGAGCTACCTCATCAACGAGATGTGTGGACCGGGCACTGGCATCGACTGCCCGGCTCCCGGGGTGCCCATCAACACACCGCGGACCTGATGGAGATCGGCGACGTCGGTCGGGCGCGCGCCATTCCCGCTCCGGCACTTCACCGGTCGGCCGATACTATCATCTTTCATTGCCGCACAGAGGAATCGACGCCTGCGGGTGACGTCGTGGGCGGCTTCGGTACCCATGGTTGGCGCCTGGTTGCGTCCAAAGTGGTTGTGGGACATCTGTTTCAGCAAACGGGTGCTCCGGTCGACTCGAGTTAGCGATCCCGATTCCGTTGCGGCCACTCAGCATAAATAAGTAAACACTCACTAGCTAAAGGGAAGTTGCGGTGCTAAGGTGAATGCTATGACGGGATTACGTGTGGGCATCATGGACTCGATCATCTCCGCTCGTCCGCGGGTTGACAGCTTCACCAGGGCCACCTATCTGACCGCGCTGGCCAGCAGAGTCGAATCGTTTTGGGTACCTGATCATCTGAACGCGCCGTTCCCGAAATCTCTGTGGCAACAGAAGTACTGCGGTGGGGCCAAAATCCTGCCGTCCGCCGATGCATTCCTTGAGCCGTGGACCATGCTGGGACACATTGCGGCACGTAATCGCCTGGGGCGGATGAGACTTGGCGTGGGCGTTACCGACACCGGTCGACGCAATCCAGCCGTCACTGCGCAGGCCGCGGCGACGCTCCATCTGCTCACCCGCGGCCGGGCCATCCTGGGCATCGGTACCGGGGAGCGGGAAGGCAACGAGCCTTACGGGGTGGAGTGGTCGAAGCCGGTCGCCCGGTTCGAAGAAGCGATGGCGACGATCCGCGCGCTGTGGAATTCGAACGGTGAACTGGTCAACCGGGATTCGCCATTTTTCCCGCTGCGCAAGGCGATCTTCGATCTGCCACCGTATCGGGGGAAGTGGCCCGAGATTTGGATCGCCGCACAGGGTCCCCGCATGCTGCGCGCCGCCGGCCGTTATGGCGATGGCTTCTTTCCCCCCATCGGCCACAAACCCCAGGAGTACGCGCGCCGCTTGGACGTCGTTCGCACAGCGGCTTCCGACGCAGGGCGCAACCCAATGTCGATAGTTCCGGCCATCCAGTTGTCGGTCGTGACCGGCAGGACCGCCGCGGAAGTGGACGAGGCTCTTGATTCCGAGCTGATCAAAGCGGTGGCATTGACCGCCCCGGACGAGCTTTTCGCTCAACATGGCGCCCAGCATCCGTTGGGAGCGGGATTCTCCGGCGGCCAGGACATCCTGCCGCAGGACTGGGATGAGCAGACGGCTCTGTCCTACATCAAGGCGATCCCGCCGGCGCTAATGCGGGACGTGGGACTTGTGGGCACGGCCGACGAGATCATCGATCGGGCTGCGGAGTGGCGCGACTGCGGAGTTCGCTACATGGTGTTGACCCCCATCAGCGCCCTGCAGCGCAATCTGCGCGCCGGCCTGGCCGCCACGGGGCCGTTCTTGAAGGTCGTTCGGGCGCTGAAGAAGCTGTAGACACTCCCGGCGATGCGTGCGCCGGCTCGAGGGTCGAGATCTCGTTACGATCGAATGGTGCTCCTCGAGATAACGACGACGCTGCAACGACGCATCATCGAAGCGGCCGAGATCTGTATCCGCAAGAAGGGGATCTCTCAGATCCGGATGCAGGACGTGGCCGATGAGGCCGAAGTCTCAATGGCCACGCTCTACCGCCATGTTGGCGGCAAGAACGAACTGCTGCTTGCTGTGTTGATGGCGGAGGCCGAGAAGCTGTTGGTCCGGGTGGAAGCGGTTGTGGCGCTCGAGCCCGACCCGGTTGACGCGTTGGTCAACGGTGTTCTCTTCCTTGTCCGCGAGACTCTCAAGAACGAAACGCTCACGGCTGTACTAGTTTCGGATGAGTTCAGAGATATCCTCGCCGCGCCCGGCGCCTTCGAGGCAACAGTGGGGAAGGGAGCCAAGTTCGTCGAGCCGCTACTGGCCAGAACACCGTCCAGAAGGCGCAGGCCGGACGTCACACCAGCCGAAGCCTCCGAGTGGGTCACCCGCATCGTCCATTCCATGCTCCAGGTGCCCACCTACATGTCCCGAGACGACGACGAATGGCGAAGCTATCTCCACCGTCTCCTGGCGCCATCCCTGTTTTCGGTGCCGCGGTCACGGCCACCCCGTCCGGTCACCGATCGGGGAGCGGGCGGGGTGGGCAGCGACAATCGGCTTTGACTAGATCGCGATGATCAATTTCCACCCTGGGTGACAATAGTTTTCGGTCCGATGACTCCGCCGGGAAGCTGTGCACCCTGAGGAACGATCAGCTCGCCGTTAGGGCCGATGTGGGCCGAATTGTCATGGGGGATCGGAACGCCGTCGGCGGGACAGGCATACGAGGTACCTTGGCCGCAAAGGCCGTTGGTGAAGTACGAGCGCTCGACAACATCGGCCGGCCAGGGGTCGCTGCGAACGCCGACGACCGCCATCGGAAGGTTGTAGAAGAACAGGAGTAGGACATTGAACACGCCGGCGAAGGCGAGAAAGCGAAGGATGGTTTTCGCTTTGCCGGTCACCGACAGATTGTCAATCCCTCGCTCCACCAACGTGTTCCCCCGATCGTCTCGGAAGAAGCGCAGGCAGGCCATCATCGTCCAGCAGCCGGGCCAGATGAGAGCCTCGTAAACCGGAAATTGGTAGAAGTGGCCGTGGAAGACCGTTAATTCCTTGATGGCGGAGACATAGCTGTATTGGCCACAAATCAACCACAGCGGCTCGACGATGATGTCTACCAGGAGGAGCAAGCCGAAGGACGCCATGGCCAGGCCGAGCCTACTTGTCGTCGGCCGCCGCGCCTGTACCTTGCGCATGATCCAGCACCCGGCAACCATGCCGGGAAACACCATGGTTAAGTATGCGCCCCAGGCGAAGAGCAGCGGTTCCGCAAAGAGGTGACCGTTGGGGACCATCCAGCCAGGCATGTAATTGGCCCATGACCCCCACTGCGGCAGCACGGTGTTGTAGACGAACGTGATCTTGAACGTGTTGGGAACCATGTCCTGCCAGTACATGGTCATCAGCGCCAGGCACATGATGCCGTCCTGGCTGATCCTGCGCTCCCGCCGCCACGGCCGGATCACCCAGTACCACACACATGCCACAAGAAGGGCCAGCGAGATGAACTGCCATACAACGGCGGATACCCCCACCCACCCCGGAATCGGTGTGGGCCCAGTCGGTGTGGGCCCGGGATCGCCGAACCCGAGCCAAGCGACCCACAGGAAGGCGAACAGGACGATGAAGAACACGCCGACGGCCGCCCACCACTTTATTGGATTGAGCTTCCGCGGCGAACCGAGTTCGTCCGCCTGGAGGATGCCGCCGAGCGCATTCGTTGGAGCAGCAACGACCACGAGGCCTTCCCTTCTTTGGTTGTGCCCGAGCGTGTTTGATAACGCTACAGCTGCGCGCCCCAGAAGAGCTGCATGAATTCTGATCGTACTTCTGTGAGAAGTTTTGGTCAATCCTTCTCAGGAGGAAATCTTTGTCTGCCGCCCCTTATCCCTCGACGCCGTTGCGACAGAGTGGGTTTGGACGTGCAGTTGTGAATAGCGGACCAGAGCGGGTGCGATCCGTGTCAGCGAGTGCTACTCCTGCCGCACACATCCAGCGGCCCATCGGTGACATCGGCGGAAGCGGCGCTCCTGGACGGCGTACCCTGGCGAACGTGGCGTCGAAGCAGTTGGGATCCCCTCCCGACCGGGATAGCTTTACAAGATGAACACTCACTCGTTACCGTACGGGGGCGCCCGGTCGCAACGAGGCGTTTGTGTCAACTTCAATAAGCCTTGCGCAGAGACGGGTGATACTCCTGTGTCCAGCAGCCAAACGCGTGTAGTCACGCGGCCTGCACCGTTTTACCTCCCTACCGCAAACGAGGATCGGGTCTTCCTCGCCGCCCAAGAGCGCGGGCTACCGGTGCTCATCAAAGGCCCAACTGGTTGCGGCAAGACCCGCTTCGTCGAACACATGGCGGCGACCCTGGGGGTGCCCTTGGTGACCGTCGCGTGCCACGAAGACTTGACTGCGGCCGACCTGGTTGGCCGCCACCTGCTCGATGGCGGCTCTACCACCTGGGTCGACGGGCCGCTGACGAAGGCGGTGCGTACCGGCGCAATCTGCTACCTCGACGAGGTCGTCGAGGCGCGGCAGGACACCACTGTCGTGATTCACCCGCTCACCGATCATCGGCGCGAACTTCATCTCGACCGCTTGAACGAAATCGTCTACGCAGCACCGGGATTCGGTCTCGTGATCTCCTACAACCCCGGTTACCAAAGTGTGCTCAAGGACCTGAAAGATTCGACGCGGCAGCGCATGGTGTGCATCGAAATCGGCTTTCCGCCGGCCGAGACGGAACTGCAGATCATTATGCACGAAACCGGAATTGCCGAGCGCGAGGCCACCATGCTGGTACATCTCGGCGGGGCAATCCGTCGGCTTGAGGGCTCGGGCCTGCGCGAAATTGCCTCCACGAGAACTCTGGTGGCGGCAGCTCACCTCCACACGACGGGTCTGGGTCTGCGTGAAGCCGCTATGGCCGCCATAGCGCTACCGCTGAGCGACGACCCGTCGACGACCGCAGCACTGTGCGAGATTGTGGCTGCCCACTGCGATGACTGACCCGGGCGCCGACGCCGCGCGTTACCGACTGCTCGCGACCGCCGTCGCCGAGCGCCCCATGACGGTCGTCCCCACGAGCGGTCCGGCTTACACCGACGGGTCGGCAATAGCGGTCGACGTGGCCTCGCCCAGCGAGCTGATCAGGGTCCAGATAGTGTTGCACGCAGCACTTCTCGCGTCCGGCAGCCTGGCCGCGCCCATAATGCGGCGGCTCATTACCACCCATACGGCAACGTCGCGCTACTTGCTTATCGAGGCTGCGCGGTTACGTGACACCCGGTTGGCCGACCGGCTGCCGGTGATTGCCCGGGCGCTTCAGGGCCCGCATGTTCCGCTGACCGAGGGGCCCCAGTCCTCGCTGCGGCTGGCGCTGAGTCGGCAGCGGCTGCCATCAACGCCCCCCGAGTGGGGGATAATCCGTCCTTCGCGAATGTGGCATGCTCCGCCGTCGCCAGCCGAACAGGCCCAACTCGCCCCCAACGCCCGATTCAACGCGGACGAGGAAGAAGATTCCGAGGACGAACACGGCTCGCGCGGCGCGCTGGAGCGGCTTCTCAGCTCCATGAGTTCCCAGAACAGCTTGTTGTCGAAGATGTTTCGCGACATCTTCGAGAAGCGCAGTTTGAGCGGGAAAGAGCGCGCCGAAAGTGGGTCGGCGGGCGAATATCGGCAATCCCGTGGATTTCGCACCGGCAGCGTGACAACCCAACTCGCGCTCCCCGCCTGCACCGACGCGATACCGCCGGGATTCATCGCTGCTCGTGTCGTCGGCTGGTATCCCGAGTGGGAGGTGGCGAAGGACCGATATTTGAATCAATGGTGCCGTGTCGTCGAACTAGCGCCATCTGCTGGGACCGGAGCCGAGCGGCAAGTACCGCCGGATCATCGCTTCCGCCGCCAGCTTGCGAGAACGGGTCTGAGCCTGCAACGCCGACGCCGAGAGCCGACGGGCCAGGACCTTGATCTTGATTCGGTGATCCGCCATCAGATTGACCTCGCTGCCGGTATCGACCCTGGCGAGCGGATCTGGCTCGACCACACGATGAGTCGGCGCGATCTGGCCGTGCTGGTGCTACTGGACGCATCCGGCTCAGCGGCTGAAGGCACTGGCAGCACAGTGTTGGCGCAACACATCGCGGTAGCATCGGCCGTCGTTGAGTCGCTGCAACGGCTCGGGGCCCGCGTCGCGGCGGTGAGTTTCGAGGGGCGCGGACGCCAACTCGTCAAGTTCACCCCCCTCAAGCACTTCAACGAGCGCAGCACCAGTGGCTTCCGCGGCCGGGTCGGCGACATCCAGCCGGACGGATTCACCCGACTCGGCGCGGCAATCAGACATGGGACGGCGATTCTGCGCAATGAGGGCGGAACCGAAAGTCAGTTGCTGGTGTTGCTGTCGGACGGGTTCCCCTATGACGACGGCTACGAGGGCCGCCATGCGACCCATGACACGCAACGAGCGCTCGCGGAGGCCCGACGCGGCGGAATCGGTTGCTTATGCCTGAGCTACGCCGAGAAGCCGCCCCCCGCGTTCGAGCCGGCAACCTGTGCGACGTTCAAGGACCTTCGCGACCTCGAACCCCGGATCGGCGAACTCTTCCATCGGGCTCTGGCGACCGCGGACATCCGACGCCGCTATGCGCCTCGGGTGAACGCCTAGATCGAAACCCGCAGCGCCGCATGCGAATCGCCTGCCAGCCACATGACCGCTGAGGCACTCGCCGCGCCGTCAGCCGACGGTGAGCGGCGCGTAGCGTCGGCGCAGATCGGCGCTGGCCAGTGCGCGCGCGAATAGCTCGCCGATCCGGGGTTCGAGGTCGCGAAGGTCC